>CAZXTX010000304.1:0-3817 GCA_964643695.1 uncultured Mariniphaga sp.
TCAGGCAGATCATAAAATGAATGTTCCTTCATTTTAAATATTTGTTTATCTGCTATATTTTCCATTACAGAAGTTGAGTCCATTCCGTCAATTAGTTTGGTTAAATTGTCGGTAAGATGCTGGAAAGTGGCAGAAGCAAATGCCTGTGGAATTTGTTTGTCCTTCATTATTTCAGAAAGAGAAACAGTTTCTCCGTTTTTATCGTGAACAGCTGCAAATTTCATTGAACTAAAATATTGCATCAGGTTTGCAATGTAATTATCGTTTGTACCATTGTACCCTAAATTACTGAATGTTTTATTGAACAGTGACTTGTTGGTTTTAACACTCATCAGCCTTTTGTATAGTTCCAGATTCAGGGCCTGAACAGCTTCTACCTGTTTCCATGCTCTGTTTACAAATTCTTCCTGATGTATTTGTACTGTTCTTTTTCCCAGTCCGGCGGCGGCACGGTAGTGAACATCCAGATTAAGCTCTGAAAACCACGGGGTATTATTGTTTTTATTTTTGGTTTCGTCAACAGTGGTTGCCATAATATGATTTGCCCCATAGGCCGGCGGTACTACCCATGGGTCATCGTCTCCGGGTGTTTCTCCTTCGGCAGTTCCCGATATAAGTGATTCGTTATCAAGAAAAACCGGATTTTGGGAAACTAATTCTTTAATTCTGCCATAAATTTCTTTTTCATCACTGTTTCCTGAATTATCGGGGAATGGTCTTTGTTCTATATGTTTTAAGGTTTTTGTTGCAGCCGGCATCCCGATTACGTTTCTTTCAGGTATTGTGCTTAAAACATTGTAATCAAGTCCTTCACCCATCTCAGTAACATCAACATTAATGTTGGCATCAGATGTTTCGGCAATTGTAAGCTTTTCAACCAGGCCGTCGAAACTGTCTCCGCCGGTTGTAAATTTCCAGTGATAATATGCCGGAAAATCCAAAGGACGTTTCGTATGTTTTTTTCTCTGTTCGTCAAGGCTTTTTTCCCAGGCGTGTGCCTGTGCAACCACATCTTTTAGTTCTTCATCACCATAACCTAAACCGCGCAGCCTTCCTGTTTCGAATGAAGGAATTAAAAAGGCAAAATATTCAGAATCTTCTTTTAACTCCGGAGTTGCTCTTAAAGCAATCAGCCTTGACAGTTCGGGTGTCTCTTTTGAGAATCCCTGAGCATGTGCGCATTTCCAGAAGTCTTCGGGATAAGGAAAAACTTGTTCGTATTGCTGATTATTATTGAGGTTAAAAGTTACATATGAAATACCTGACGGTTGTTTCATAAAATTGCAAAGTGATTTTTCACAAACTACCAGTGCCAGCCAGGAACGCAGCCTGTCTTCATTATTTGCGGCAGGGGTGTATCGCCAAAGGAAATCCGGTTCCCAAAATTCGACATAGGGAAAAAACTGTATGGGAAAGCCAATACTGTTTTCCTGAGGTACAACTTTTTGCACGGCGTTGGCATTTACTGTTGTTATGTCGCCGGCACTGATAAGATTAATATTTTTTGAATCAGAGCGAGACAGTGTTTCAACATTCTCATCTTCATCAAACGAGTAGGGTGTAACCTCATATTCGGCGGTAATGGAAATAATCGGACGTTTTCGTGCAAGTGCCGAATCGTCTTTTATTACGCCAAGCAAATCTTTTTCAGTTATCCGGTTGCTTATGCCTTTTCTTACCCACGAAAAATAATATGTTTTTGTTGTATCCATTATTGTTATGTTTTCTTTTAATTAATCTGGCAGAACATTTAAAGCAATTCGATGTACTTATCCATTTTCCTGCTAAGGTTATTATCCATTTCCCTTGTGTATCGTTTTAAACCCTCGCCTTTTTTTCTGGACGATGCCCTCGACATTGTCACTCTGCTTTTTTTGACTGAAACACGGTAAGAGTCAGAGGCTCTTCTTGTGTATCTTAATGGTTTTTCCGGTCGTACCGCTCTCATTGGTTTAGCTATTTTGAGTTCCGGTTCCGGTTTCGGTTTTGTTATTTCTATATTCTTTGAATAATTTTCCCACTCATTCCAGATACTTTTTATATCCTGACATTTTTTCTCAATTTCGGATTTAACTTCTGTACCTTCAGGTTTTTCTTCGCCAAAGCCCGTTTTTAGTGTGAACCCCGCATCCATGTTTTTGTATGACGGTACAGAGAGTTTTTCTTTATCGCTTAGTTTGGTAATCAGTGTAGGTGCAAATGATGACTGGTTAATTTTATATTCAACATCATAATCTGAGATTTTTACGTTTGAAATTTTAAATTTCTCAATATCATTCGGAAAAGCCTCACCATAACGTTCAAGTTTTATATTCATCGGTACGGCACTCTGATTAAAGGAAATCAAATCAGATGGTTGCATAACCAGCTCATCTCCTTCGATTTTGGCATAATTTACCATATTGTCTGTCAGATCATTTGAAATTGTCTGCCAGTTGCTGTTTTCGATGAAATTATCAAAATAGAGAGGTAATACATCAATATATTTCCTTTCACTTACTGCCTGTTTTTTACCCCATGTATGGTTAAAGTCAACACTAATTTTTATGAAGAGGAACCAGAAACTTGCTTTTCCATTGGCATTCCATGGTGCCGGTCCGCTTAACTCCAGTGCAAGGTTTATTGTTAAGAGTTTCAAGGTGCCTATATTAACAGACACACCTGCTCCGATATCAAACATAAACATGAAAGGATTGAACTGGAACAGTGTGTTAAAATAGAGATAACCGGAAATTCCGAATTTATCCCATCCTATCTGAAGCCTCATATCAGCTCCAAACTGGACTGTGTTTGATGTTATGGCAAAATATGATTCAAGTGATAATTTCAGAATTTTGTAGTCCAATTTCATGCCTATACGCCGCATGCTGCCAAGATTGAATCCGGCTTCCGGCTTGTAATTCGGATGAAACCCACCTGCCGACAGGATAAATCCTTTGGTATCACCGGCCCAGTATATTCGCAAAGCCATATCACCATACATATCTATTCCCACAATATGGGAATTTACAAGTGAGGCATCGAATGAAAGGCCTTTGCTGAAATCTATAACTCCCCAAAAGTAAACATTAAGTGACAGCAATTTTTCCAATGATTCTGAAATGTTGACTTTTATTGCTCCTGCAATCGCAATAATTACCGGATCGGGAGCCTGTACAAAAAGCCCGAGCTCAACTTTTAAAACCTCACCCCAGGTGATTTGTGCAAGGAATCCGAAAAATATCTGATCTTTTTTTATTGGATAGTATTTTGCACTGTTAGCCAATACAATATCCAGGTTTTTGTGCAGGTCTTTCACAAACAGGATTGAACTCAGAGAACCGTCAGTAACAGCATCCCTTAGCATTTCTGTATCAATTCTGCGGTTTATTCCTAAAGATCCTCCAATTCCGGTAAGTGAAAACCCCATTCCAATCTGAATTCCCGGAGTAAAGAAAACACTTATTGCCCCCATAAATGAAAAACCTTTGCTGCCATCGGGCATTTTCATGTTAAACAGCACTAAGGCACCTGCACTGCACATGTCAAGAATACTTAGTTCCAGGGCACCCAAAAATTCCTCTTTCTGTTTATTCCATCTGACTAATCCGGCTCCTTTAACCGCTTTGGTGTTGATTGAAATTGCAAGTCCGTCGGGGAAAAAGAATTTCGGCGAAAAATCAAAATCACCGAATCTTCCGTCAGGAGTCATGTAATTGAAATCAATACCAAGCCCCATATCTGAGAATGAAAATGCAATTCCCTTGAAATCGGCAACAAAGCTGGTCTTGAAACTGGTAAGAATATTTTTTAATTCGCCGCTTCCCAGTTCAAGATT
>CAZXTX010000305.1:0-2035 GCA_964643695.1 uncultured Mariniphaga sp.
ATTGTAATTAACTTTTTCAAGCACTTCGCGGGTAAAAGCACGGTAACCGGTGTGATATTCCGAAAGTTTGGCACTCATAAGAATATTCTGAAAAAGGGTAAGAAAACGGTTGGCAACATATTTAATTAGCGGCATGCCGCCTTTAAGTGCCCCTTTGCCGAGAATTCGCGATCCCAAAACCACATGGTACAAACCGCTGCCAAGCAAACTCGCCATTGCTGGAATCAGTTTTGGTGTGTACTGGTAATCAGGATGAAGCATAATAACTATATCTGCATCCAGTTCAAGTGCTTTATTGTAACACGATTTCTGGTTTCCACCGTAGCCGGTATTTTTTTCATGAATTATTATATGTTCAATTCCCAGCCTCCTGCCCACTTCAACAGTACTGTCACGACTCTGGTCATCCACAAGAATTACATCATCAACTATATTAAAATCAATTTCGCTGAATGTAATTTCAAGTGTTTTTTCAGCATTGTATGCCGGCAATACAACCGCCACCCTTTTTCCGTTAATCATCTTTAAATTTTTTATGTCGGTAAAAATAGCAAGAAAAAACTGAGTGACAGATGTATATTTTTATAAAAGTCTTTTTGGGAAACAATTAAATACCGGCAAAACGGTATAAGCTTCAATGACCTGACAGAAAACCACATTAAGATATCAGCCTGTCCACCTGCATTTTACGGAGTATCAGAATGATATTGAGTGTACTTTAAACAGACATACCAGGTACCTGCAAAAATCTTAAAATTGAACATTAAGTTTAAAAGTACCAAAAAAGAACAATTTGTCCCATTTTGAAACAAAAGGCCATTGTATTAAAATCAATAAACTGCTGATTATCAACCTAATGCCAAAAAGGGCATATTCATTGCTAAGTAATGGCAAATACAGACAAAAAAAATTAAGAGATTTTATTTTTATTATGAACATCACGGAAAAGCAAAATATTAGTGAAAATCACAATACCACTTTTAAGAGTATATTCTTAAAAATTCAAAAAAATATTTTTGACCTGATGTCAGGTAACTTGCTGTATAAAATGCATTTGCCTGTTATAAAAAGTAAATCCTTCAGCTAAATATATAATATGTTATTTACTGTTTGATGATATATAATTTTAATAAATAATTTTTTAACAAAAAATGAACCGATATGAAAAAGTACCTTAAATTGAAGAAGCTGTTCCCAAAATGGGCATGGCTTCTGTTTGTAGTAATGATCCTTTTTGTTGCTCAGCTTTCAGCACAAAACATTGAAAGGCTTGACGACAAATTTGCGAATGACCCCGACGGGTCCCAACTTCTTAAAGAACTTGTAACCAGCATCAATCCTTCTGTTTATGTTGAAAACGGAAACCTGAAGGCTTTTGGTGACGGTTTACCTGTCGTCCTCTATCTTGAATCGGGCGGATTTACCCCTCTGTATGCTGAAAACGAGCTTTTCAGCGAGGTGAAACTTATTACCGTTAAGGTAAATAATCCCGCTGATATGCAAAACCGGCTGAGCCTTGACCGGCTTCAGGGGTTTGACAGTCTTGAATACATACTGATACTGGTTACTTACGATGCCTGCGGAAACGGTTCCGACAGCTGTGTTGCAAATCAGGTGCAAAGTATGATTTCGGGCACAACCGAAAATCCGGTTTTAATACTATATGAACTTTCCATACCCAATTAACAAATAAAAATTCACACAATTATGGATATTTTTTATACATTAAAAAAAGAAAGAAAAACACAGCTTTATACTGTGTTTACTTTGATGTTTTTTCTTTTGTTATCCTCTGTACAGGCACAGGTGAGGGTAGATTTTACCCAGCGCACTGCTGCCGAAACACCAAATCAGAAGATATACAATATTAAAGGTGATTTCCAGATGATCGGGAATACAAATCTGACTCTGTCATCCTATGGAGACAACACCAATAATAGCAATAACAACATGATTTATGTGGATATTGACAATGATTCGCAAACATTGAACTCATCATCTGCAACACTTCAGTTTTCAAATGAAAACGGAGCAA
>CAZXTX010000305.1:2135-3813 GCA_964643695.1 uncultured Mariniphaga sp.
TAAACGATATTTATTATCCTGCTACAGCTGATGGCCAAATGTATTCTGCTTATGTTGAAGTAACCGATTATATTAGAACCCACGGCATTGGTGAATACTTTGTTGCCGATATGGCCCTGACTACAGGCAACGGCGGCAGCACCGGCTACTATGGCGGCTGGGGAATGATTGTGGTGTATGAAAACTCAAAAATGAAATGGAGAAACGTTACCATTTTTGACGGACATGCATATATGGCCGGCAGTGTTACTGCAAGTAACATTATGGAAATAAGCGGTTTCAATACCGTTCAAACCGGAAATGTTGAAATGAAACTGGGTTTGATTGCCGGTGAGGGCGATGTCGGTATCTCAGGAGATTATTTCCAGATTTTGCCGCATGATAAAATGCATTTGAGTGATCCGGATGCAACTGACTTCGTTTCATTGTCGCACTCGGGAAACACAACCAACAACTTTTTTAACGGTTCAATTCCTGCTACGGCACCACGCAATCCCAACAGGAAAAATAATACGGGGATTGATATTGCAATGTTCAATATTAATAATGCCAATAACAGTATTATTAAAAATGAGCAAACCAGTACAAAATTCCGCTACGGCAGTACTTCGGACACCTATGTTATCAGCACCATTGCAATGGCTGTTGATGCATATATACCGGAAATTGAGGCAAACAACTCAGGAATACAATCAATTAATGGAAATCCTGTTCCGGCAAACTTTAATCACACAGTTTACCCCGGTGATGAACTGGAATTTATTGTTGAGGTGAGAAATCTCGGCACTGAACCGGTTGAAAACCTTCAGCTGGAAATTCCGATTCCGTTTACAGGTTCTTATATGCCGGGGTCAGCAGAGGTTGCATATAATTACACTCCAAATAACGGACAAAGTCCGGTACATACCGGTAATCCGGGCACACTCACTTGGAAAATCGGCAACCTGCCCCTGCCCAATAATTCCGGAGATATACTCGCAACAATTAAGTATAAAATTAAAATAACCGAGGATTGTGCAATTCTTTCCAATACTCCCTGTACAAACTTTTCTCACAGCGGTTTCATAAGCGGAAAAGGCAGTGTAACAGGAATTGAATTTTCAAACAGTCGTTTTATCAGCGGATATCACAGCATAGGAGAATGTGAAAATGAGCCTATTTTAATGCCATTCACTTTAAATATTGATGCAACTCAATGGTTAATAGACAATAATTGTGTTCCCGGCGATTACAACATTGCCGTATGCAACGATGAAGGCGGAATACCATTTGATCAGGTTACTGATAATTTCCCTGGCGGAACCAGATTCTATAATGAAATTGAATTCTATGTTGTAAAAGAAAACGGACAACAGGTTGTTGTTGATCAGAATTATGAAGTTGAAGAAGGTGAAGTAATATTTGTACGCAGAAAAGAAGGTGCAGCTGAATACACCGAAGAAAATAATTTTCCGAATGCAGGTACAAACGTATATTTTGCAATTCCCCCGGGCTTTAACGTAACCTGTTTCTGGCAATTTACAATTTCAGTTCATCCGGTACCGGAAGTAAGCCTGTCAGCTTTTGGCGATGTTTGTTCAGATGCCGGCACCGTAACATTAACAGGCGGTTTACCGACAGGCGGAACCTATACTGGAACAGGTGTAACCAACGGAATATTTAATCCTGCAACAGCAGG
>CAZXTX010000306.1:0-3808 GCA_964643695.1 uncultured Mariniphaga sp.
AATTGTATTTACAAAATAGTCCAAACTGTTTTGTAAATTTCCAATCGGTATAAAAGCCTTTACCGGCAGATTTTTATAGTTATCCGATGATTAAATATTAATTCTTTTATCTCCTTTGTGATTTCAAAAAATCATATTTTATGAAAATACCCCTCATTTTTTAAGTATGTACAGATAAAAACTATATTTTTTTATTTTTTACCATTGTTTTGACAGGGTATATTATAAAAAACTATATTTTTACAGAATTATTAAAAATTGAATTATAATGGCAAAATTCAGATTAAAGGCACTCGAAGAAGCACTAAACCGTGAACCGGAACCTTTCGTAAGGGAGAGCAATCTTGTTTCAGACTATTTCGGAAAATTGGTGTTCGACCAGCCAAAAATGCAGAAATACCTTTCAAAGGAGGCGTATAGTGCAGTTATGGAAGCTGTTGAAAAAGGGAAAACAATTGACCGGAAAATGGCTGATCAGATAGCCCAGGGAATGAAGTCATGGGCACTTGAAAACGGAGCTACTCACTATACTCACTGGTTTCAGCCTTTAACTGATGCAACTGCCGAAAAGCATGATGCATTTATTGAACATGACAATAACGGTAGTGTTATTGAAGCTTTTTCAGGGAAACTGCTTGCACAGCAGGAGCCTGATGCCTCATCCTTTCCGAGCGGAGGGATACGCCAGACTTTTGAAGCTCGCGGCTATACGGCGTGGGACCCTACTTCACCGGCATTTATCAGTGAAACCACACTCACTATTCCCACAATTTTTATATCATATACGGGTGAGGCGTTAGATTATAAAACGCCGCTGCTCAGGGCATTAGGGGCCATAGACAAGGCAGCCGCTGCTGTTTGCAACTATTTTGACAAAAATGTAAATTCCGTTCGTGCAAATTTAGGATGGGAACAGGAATTTTTCCTGCTTGACGAGGCACTGTTTATGGCCCGGCCCGACCTTGTACTTACCGGCAGAACTTTAATGGGCCATGCATCATCAAAGGATCAGCAGCTTGGCGACCACTACTTTTCATCAATTCCCACCCGTGTAAACCGCTTTATGCAGGATGTGGAAAATGAAGCCTACAAACTTGGAATTCCAATAAAAACCAGACACAACGAAGTTGCGCCCAATCAATTTGAACTGGCACCGATTTATGAGGAAGCCAACCTTGCAAATGACCACAATCAGCTGATTATGGATATAATGCAAAAAATTGCACGCCGGCATAAATTCAAAATTATGTACCACGAAAAACCATTTGCAGGTATTAATGGTTCCGGAAAACACAATAACTGGTCATTGACAACCAATACCGGTGTAAACCTCTATTCACCCGGCAAAAATCCAAAATCCAACCTGCTGTTTTTAACCTTTGTGGTAAATACGTTAAAAGCTGTTTATGACAATCAGGATTTGCTGCGTGCAAGTATTTATCATTCGGGTAATCAGCACCGTTTGGGAGCACATGAAGCACCGCCTTCAATAATTTCAGTTTTTTTGGGAACCGAAGTTTCCAAAATGCTCGAACTGATGGAAAAATCGGTGGTTGACCGTAAAATGACTCCCGATGAAAAAACCGCCCTCAAACTTAATATCGGGCGTATTCCGGAAATAATATTGGATAATACTGATCGTAACCGTACATCGCCGCTGGCTTTTACAGGCAATCGTTTTGAATTTCGTGCGGTGGGCTCATCAGCCAACTGTGCCTCGGCACTTATTGTTTTGAATACAATTGTGGCAGCTCAGCTTAACAGTTTTAAATCTAAAGTTGATAAGTTAATCGACAAAGGCACCAAAAAAGATGAGGCAATCTTTCAGGTTCTCAAGGAGCTGATTATTGCTTCAAAACCGATTTGCTTTAACGGCGACGGATACAGTGAGGATTGGAAAAAAGAGGCAGCCAAACGAGGACTTACAAACATCAACAATGTACCGGAGGCTCTTACGGCATACTCTCAGCCGGAAATCATTAAAATGTTTGAAAAACTGGAGATTTTAACCGAAAACGAACTGCATGCCCGGGTTGATGTTGAATATGAGAAATTTATCATGAAAATTCAGATTGAATCACGAGTTATGGCAGACCTTGCGATAAACCATATTATTCCGACAGCAATTGAGTATCAGACATCACTGCTGAATAATGTGAAAAATATAAAAGAGATTTTCTCCGAAGAAGAATATGAACAGCTTGCAGGCACACGCATTGACCTGATAAGGGAAATCGGCAGACACCTTTCGGCAATAAAAACAAAAAGGGAAGAGATGATTGAGGCAAGGAAAAAAGCAAATGCAATTAATAATATCATAGACAAGGCAAAAGCATATGACGAGAACGTAAAACCGTTTCTTGACACTATCCGCTATCATATCGACAAACTTGAACTGATAGTTGACAATGAACTGTGGCCTTTGCCGAAATACCGCGAACTGCTTTTTATAAGATGATTTGTTGCGGGCGTATATTAAAAACTATGTTGTTTGAATTCTATTTTTCAGGTAATTATACTTTAAACGCCTTAAAGCCGTTATTTTTACTGCCAATAAAAAATTTAATTTACTTTTACCTTCCGAAAGTTAAAATGGAATGAAGAAACATATCAGGAAAATTATTTTTTTGATAACTGCAGTGGTTTTTGTCTCGTGCGGAAGCAGCAGGCTCGGAAATGATGCAATCAGGTCGCACCAGATTGGTGAATATTACAAGGCAATTGAAAAATACCGCAAAGCCACACGAAAAGAGAAAGACCGTGTTAAACGCAGGGAATATGCCTATGCAACTGCACGCTGTTACCACTATATTGGCGATTACGAGCGTGCAGCACTTTACTACAAGAATGCAATCCGCAGGGGGCATGACGACCCCGAAGCAATATTAAACCTTGCAGAAATGCTGCGTGCAACACAGGAATATGAAGAGGCAATTGAAAACTACAGAATGTATCTGGAGCTTTCACCGGGCGACATACGTGCCCGGAAAGGCCTTGAATCAATCAGTCAGACACAGGAGTGGGTGGCAAACCCGACACGGCACATAATCAACCCGGTAAAGGAGTTAAACTCACGGGAAAGTGATTACGCACCGGTTTTTATCGGCGGACGCGACAATGACATTATTTTTACCTCAACCCGAAAAGCTGC
This sequence comes from uncultured Mariniphaga sp., assembly GCA_964643695.1. Classification (GTDB taxonomy): domain Bacteria; phylum Bacteroidota; class Bacteroidia; order Bacteroidales; family Prolixibacteraceae; genus Mariniphaga. Next base: position 3,152 of record CAZXTX010000306.1, read on the forward strand.
TACCGGAAAACGTTCAAGTATGATTACCGGCCAGAAATATGCCGACCTTTTCCGATCGTCATTTAATATTCAGCGGCAAAAATGGGATCAGCCTCAGCTTTTGGATGAAAACCTGATTATTAATACCGGAGATGAAGAAGGAGCGGCAACATTATCGTCATCGGGCGATCAGATGATTTTTACCCGCAGCCGGTATGATAAAAGCCAGTCACTGGGAGCCGAACTTTATTCAACTTCACAATCAAGGGGAACATGGTCGGAACCGATAAAAATAGAATTGGCCGGTGACAGCCTCATTGCTGCTCATCCGTCACTCAGTGCCGACGGCTCGGTTCTTTACTTTGTATCCGACAAGCCGGGCGGACAAGGCGGCAAAGATATATGGAGAGCAGAAAAAAGCGGCGGAACTTTTGCCAATCCGCAAAATCTTGGTAACCGGATTAACACTCCCGGAGATGAGATTTTTCCTTTCATCAGAGACAACGGCGAACTTTACTTCTCATCAAATTACCACACCGGAATGGGAGGATTTGATCTGTTCAGGGCCGTGGAAGATGATGACGGAAACTGGACGGTTGAAAATATGGGCTACCCAATGAATTCTCCTTTTGATGATTTCGGGATTGCCTTTGTTGAAGGTGAAAACAAGGGAATGTT
>CAZXTX010000307.1:0-2475 GCA_964643695.1 uncultured Mariniphaga sp.
GAGGAAAGATGAAAGCAACAGATATAAACAGACATATAATTGACAGTTATTATACGTTACTTAAAGGTTTAAGTCCAAATCACAAATTGGAACTTATAGCCAGACTGTCAAAATCAATGAAAACAACTAGGGAAATTAAAGACGATTCCTGGAAATCTTTATTTGGTGCCTGGAAACTTGAACAACCGGCAGAAGATTTTATAGACGAATTGAAAAATGACAGAAAGTTTATTCGTAAATCTATTGACTTGTGAAAAAATATCTTTTAGACACCAATATTTGTGTATATTTTTTTAATGGAAAGTTTAATCTTAGAGAAAAGATTGACAATGTTGGATTTGAGAATTGCTGCGTGTCTGAAATTACAATAGCTGAACTAAAATACGGAGTTGCAAAAAGCAAATACAAAGAAAAAAATTTAAAAACGCTTGAGGCATTTCAATCAAAAATTGACATCCTTCCAATATTTCCTGCCCTTGATATCTATGCAAATGAAAAAACCCGGTTAAAAACAAAAGGCAGAATTATTGATGATTTTGATTTACTTATAGGAGCAACCGCTATTTTTAACAATTTGACTTTAGTCACAAAGAATGTAAAAGATTTTGACCGACTTAATAAAATTGTTATTGAAGACTGGACAATTGAATAATTGTATAAACACATCTGATAAAAGGCGGTTTATAGTCAACAAAGTGAAAAAAAATAATGCCAAAAACTTTTTTTCTAAAACTGTCAGTTTGCTAAAAACTGTTTCAGGTAATTTCGGCTTGTCAGAATTGCAGCTTCAATATCCTTTTCGGAACCTTCATAAGCCTTGTCTTCCACCTCAATACAAACCGGTCCGCGATACCTTACCGATGTAAGTGCCGAGAAAAATCCGCGCCAGTCAACATCACCCAGTCCGGGAATTTTCGGAGAATGGTACTCCAGAGGATAAGCCATTATTCCCACATCATTCAGCTTGTCACGGTAAACTTTAACATCTTTAAGATGAATATGCACAAGCCTGTCGGCAAAGTCGTATATAGGCTGCACCTCATCCATCTGCATCCACACAAGATGTGAGGGGTCGTAGTTAAGACCAAAAGCCTCACTTGGAATTATCTCAAACATTTTTCGCCAGATGGCAGGAGAGATTGCAAGATTTTTACCTCCGGGCCATTCATCGCGGGTAAAGAGCATTGGGCAGTTTTCAATTCCCACTTTCACATTGTTCTCTTCGGCAACTTTAATAATTGCAGGCCATACATCGGCAAATATTTTCAGATTGTCTTCAATGCTTTTTGACGGATCGCGGCCAACAAAAGTATTCACCACACCAATTCCCAGCTTTGAGGCTGTGCGGATAACCTTTTTGATATGCTCAATAAAAAATTCTGACTGCTTTGCATCCGGGTCAAGCGGATTGGGATAGTACCCGAGACCGGAAATATAAACTCCGGTGCGTTCCTGAATACTTTTTATCTGTGCCGCCTCCTCATCGCCGGTTTCATCCACATTAACATGGGTTACCCCGGCATACCTGCGCTCGGCTTTACCGAGAGGCCAGCACATAATTTCAACACATTTAAACTGATTTTCGGAAGCAAACTGCATAACTTCCTCAAAACTTCTTTCGGCCAGAATGGCACTAACAAAACCTAAATCAAGCATATTTTTACTGTTTAAATTATAATTATTCTCAGAATCTCAGATTTTTTAAAAACCGGGCACTTGTTTCCAGACATCCTGCCCCGTCGGGTTCATCGTCGCGTTCCACAATATAATGTTTTATTCCCTGTTTGCGGGCCTCCTTAAAGATTTCCGCAAAATCGATTATTCCGCGTCCCGGACAGATAAAATCACCGTCAGGAGCCATATCCTTTACATGCAAAACAGGAATTCTTCCGGCATATTTCTTCAAAACCTCCAGCAGATCGTCGCCTCCTTTTTTCACCCAGTAAATATCCATTTCGCACTGTACAAGTTGAGGGTCGGTATGTTCCATCAGATAATCAAACGGAAGGCCTTCCTCCATTTCATGAAACTCCCTGTCGTGATTATGCCACAGCAAAACCAGCCCGCTTTCCTCCGCTTTTTTACCAAGTTCATTCAACACTTCTGCCGATTTTTTACAATCCTCAAGAGTAAAAGGACCGCCGGTTAACCACGGCCAGTATGTTACGGCATATTTCACATTCATACCGGCTATTTTATCAAATGCCGCTTTTAGTGCATCGCCTTTTGCCTTAAAATCAAAGCCAAAAACTACCGGTTTTATGCCGACTTCTTTGCAGTAACTTACAAATTCATGCGGCGAAGAAGCAAAATTGTCACCTCCCTCAATTTCGGAAAAACCCAGTCCGGCTGCCATTTTTAAGGTTCCGCGCCAGTCGGATTTCATCTCTTTTTCCACCAAACCGGATATAAAACCGAAGTTTTTAAGCCGGGCTCCGGCTTCACTTCCCAATGCAAATAATGGTTCTGAAAGCA
>CAZXTX010000307.1:2575-3804 GCA_964643695.1 uncultured Mariniphaga sp.
GCCTTTTCACTGTTTGTAAACCGGTTGTTCTCATCATCCCATTCCAGAACAGATTCACCAACCCGGGCGGCAATATTTGCAATATGTACATGAATTGCGGCTGCCCTGCCAATTTCGGGCGGACAAACCGGTGTCTCCCTCGTTTTTATACAATCCAGAAAATTTTCAACATGTACTCTGTGCGACTCAAATCCTTTTTCGTATAATAACTCCTCTGTTTTAGGCTTTCTATCCGGACCGGAGGTTTCGGGATAAAGATGATATTTATTGCGGTTGGCAACCAGAGTCCCCTTTTCACCGATAAACTGAAGTCCGTAGGGAGTATCGTAAGGCCCCTGCTCTATTCCGGCGGTTAAGTCATAATTAATCACAAAATCATCCTTGGGATAGATAATATTCATGGTGTCAAAACTGTCGCGTGCCATAACCTGCTTTGAACTGTTACCGGCATAGACAATAACTTTTTCGGGCCCTTTAACCAAATCTTTCACCCATAATCCCATATCCACGAGATGCACACCCCAGTCAGACATAAGTCCGCCGCCATAATCCCAGTAGTGACGCCAGCTGCCGTGAAAGCGTGCTTTGTTGAACGGACGGGCAGGTGCCGGACCAAGCCACATATCATAGTCAACACCTTCGGGAACAGGTGAATCCTCAACCGGAACCGTTCCAAGTCCGTAGTTAAAATTTGCCCAGATATTTACTTTACGCAATGTGCCGATTTTACCCGACTTAATTATATCCATTGTGTCGTTGAACACCTTGTTGCTGCGCTGCTGCTGCCCCACCTGAACAATTCGGTTATAACGCCGGGCAGCCTTTACAATCACATTGCATTCGGCAATGGTATTTGCCATCGGTTTTTCAACATAAACATCCTTGCCGGCACTGCATGCATCAACGGTAATAAGGCAATGCCAGTGGTCGGGCGTACCGATAATTACCGCATCAATATCCTTTCGTTCAAGAACTTTCCGATAGTCACCATACAATTCGGGCGACTGACCGTAATCGTTTTTTACAGACTGAGCCTTTTCATTCAGAATATTTTTATCCACATCGCAAAGGGCGACACAGTTTACCATGCCGGTGGCCAGATGATTCCGTAAAATGCCAAATCCCATATTGCGGCAGCCGATAAGTGCAACGTTTATTTTGTTGGATGGTGCAAAACCACTGGACCATACTTTTGAGGGGATAACAGTTGCTGCACCTATTCCGGTTGC
>CAZXTX010000308.1:0-3788 GCA_964643695.1 uncultured Mariniphaga sp.
GAAAGAAGCTCCTCGTCGAGCGAAACTCCAAAACGGGTAACGGCCATTGTGTTACTTTATTTTAATTTAGTAACACGAAAGTATGAAAAGTTATGATAATATCAGCCCTGAATTAAAAAGAATTTTTTCTTATGTGGAAAATTCACAATGCGGATTTAAGGTACAATTACGCGGGAGCAGTGTACTATAACGTTGCAAAATAAGTTTTGGGGAAAATGATTGGCGAATAATATATAATTATAATTTACAAATGTTTATATTTATGTCGTAAATAAGATATTAACTGCATTTATTATGTAATAAAATTAATTTGAATATGGAAGATACAACTGGTAATATTTTAGACCTATATAAATTAGATTATGAAAAAGGGGTTGAAAATGCTCTAAAATTGGAATCAACAAAACTAGCTTATCAAAAATTTTTTATTACAATGGTTACAGCTATTGGTTCAATATCTATAGCCTTACTAAAATTAAATTTTTTTGAAAAAAACAATTCATCCTCTTTTCTTACTATTGAATCCTTAATTGGAACGCTCTTAATTTTATCTTCAGTCATTGGGTATATTATAATACGAAATCTTGTATCAGTAAGGAGACAAGCAGTTTGGTTTAATAATGCAATTATAATTTTAAGATCAGAACTCTTAAAAAAATACGGACTAACTAATCAATTACCCGAGCTAAAAGCAGTTCCTAAGAATTCTAAAGATTCCGCAGATTATATTACAATCATATTATGCTCTTTCATTAATTTAACCTTATTAATCAGTGGGGTTATTTTATTAATTGAAATGCTAACTCCTCTTTCAATCTTAGCGACAGCATTTCCCATTACTATCACCGCCATATTATACTTTAGTATACATTATCATACTGTTGAAAAATTACTTATTAAGGAATTATAAAAGCAGTTAACAACTCGTTTGGCAAAAGTAGCAGAAAACGTCTTCGACTGAAAATTTTTCGTAAAAAAAGGTTTCGTTTTCGATAGAAGTTCAGTGCTAAAAGTGCCATCTTCGCCAAGCGAGTCAAACGTTACCAGCTATTTCAAAAAAACAATACAATGACACTAATAGTATCTTGGATAGGAGTTGACGACAAAAAAGAAGGAAAAGAAATTGCTTCGATTTATATTTCTTCTGACAGTAGATACACTTGGGGTAATACTGGGAAATTCGACTACGGTGTAAAGGTCTTTGGCTCTACAAAGTTTCCAGAGATATTTGGATTTTGTGGAGATGTTTTGTTTCCATCAACTATACTTGGACAAATAATTCCTCAAATTGATAATGGAATTTTATTCACAAATTCTGACAATGCTGAAATTAAAAGTAACAAAATATTTTCTTACATAAAATCTTCATTTAAAAGCTATCCAAAAACCTTCATTAATGATAGTTTCACTATACTTCACGGGACAAGATTTGAAAAGTCGTTTAAATTGTATAAAATATTTCTTAATCCAGACAAAAAACTACAAAAAGAAGAAATCTATTTAGGCAACATTTCGACAAAAGTATTTAGCGGTGGTTCTGGAGCAAGTGAATTTAACAAAAATTGGTTACAATGGACAAAAGATAAACACAATGACTACAGAACGAGTAGAGCAGTTTATCATTGCCTATATAAAACATTAAAAGAAATCAAAGATCCTCGAACAGGTGGACTTCCACAAATAGTTGGACTATACAGAAATAAAAATGTAAGGTTATTTGGAATTGTTGAGAATAAAAAAAAGTATATTTACGGCAAGGAGAGCTCCGAAGATATTAATTCTTTAAGCATAGAGTGGAGAAATGAAAATTTTGAACGAATGAATCCTGAGACATTAAAAATAATTGAAGGTGCACAAAGGCAACCTTCATAAAGAAGCAACTCCCTGACTCTCCACAAATTTATAATTAGACATTTGGGGAGGTCGAGGTGGCGGGTAGTCTAATGACTACCTTCAGGGTATTTAAAAGCAACTGTGGTGTAATTAGATAGCACGTCCATAACTAAATGGAAGGTCCTGGGGCAGAGCCAGGCGGCTTTTAAAATTTTCAATAATATAAAAAACAGCTGGTTACAGCCAGTTTTGCGTTAGGCGGGTCGAACGTACACGTTCGACATTTTTTCGTAAATTTGAACTTTATGGCTCGCTCGGTATTTTCGGTTGAAAATCCTGCCCGTCGCAAAGCTGGTTAAACGTTAACGCCAAGTTTAAATAAAAAAAATATGAATGATGAATCTTTGGCATTTGTAATAATGCAAATAGGAAATCCTGAACTTGACAAAATTTATGAAGAGATTTTCAAACCTGCAATCGAAGCAACCGGACTCAATCCTAAAAGAATTGATAAGGACAACTCAGGACGATTATTAAAAAAAGAGATTACTGATTATATAGAAAATGCTGAGATAATTGTTGCAGATATTACCAACGAAAGACCAAATTGTTATCTGGAAATTGGTTATGCAATGGGATTGGATAAATATGAAAATTTAATCTTCACTGTAAAAGAAGACCATTATCCAGAAAGTAAAAACTATGTTAAAGGTGGACCAAAAATTCACTTTGATGTAAGCGGTTACGACATATTATTTTGGAGTCCTGAAAAATTAGAAGATTTCAAAACAAAATTAACTGACAAAATAAACCGCAGACTGGTAACAATTAGTCCAAAAAAACAAGAAAGCTCTATTAATCTTTGGGATGAGAATTGGTTAGAGACAAAAAGAAAATATATTATAGAAAAACTCACTGAACTATCCTTTAAAAGGAGTATGGAGATTTTAATTTCTCCTGTTCGCTCGACTTTAAATTTATCACAAAAAGAAATTATTAAGATAGCTGATGAATCACAAATAATGACATTCGGTTGGCCAATCGGAATCATTTACCCATATGTGATAGGACTTAAACCTCTTTCAAAATCAGATGGAGTATTATCTGAAATAAATGGATTAGAAACAAACCCATCCTATGACTTTTCTTACTTCAAGAAAAATAGCCAAATTTTTATTGCTAAGAGTTTATTTGAAGACCCAAACTTCCCAGACTCAATTATTCAAGATGCAAGAATCAGAAGAACTACTGAGATCTTATTATATGTTTCAAGATACTATTCTAGGTGTAAATTGCTTACAAATGAGCTTATTGAGATAGAAATAAACTACAACGGATTGGCAGGTAATAAAATACATGGGCAATCTTTTAGACCACTAAAAACAACTGAAAATGAGTGTTCAATTAAAATAAAGACTTCATTGTCAGAAATTGAAAGAAGACTGCCAGAATTAGTTTTTGATTTTGTAAATGAACTTTTTAACCTATTTGATTTTCACGATGTCAACATCGAATATGTTAGACATTTAGTTAATGAATATGTGGAAAAAACAAAATAAAACTAGGCGTTAACGTGGTATAAGGCATGGCTGGGTTTGTGCGGATTCCTCTGCCCCTCGTTTCCGAACGAGGGGTAAATGGTCAATTGTTTATAACAATTATAATGTATAGCGTTTGAAACGCAGAACCACGACCCCCTCGTTGCAAACGAGGAGGAGTAAATTTACCACGCGATGTAATCGCTCGATTGCAGGCCATTATATTCTTATTTTTTCAGCTCATTCCATACTAAAGCACTTGCTCCCACTATGGCGGCATCTCCCGGTTTTAACTGCGACTGCAAAATTTCAACTTTGTTTTTGTAAAATGGCAGTAAATGTTTTTCCATGTTTTCCTTTGTGGGTTTAAAAATCAGTTCTCCTGCAGCGGCAAGTCCGCCAAAAAGAAAAATTGCC
>CAZXTX010000309.1:0-3725 GCA_964643695.1 uncultured Mariniphaga sp.
CGCACAACCATGCATATTGCATTATGGTCAAGCAAATCCCTGATGCTCTGAACCTGCGGCAGAATCAGCCGTCCCTTTGGCGCACCTTTGTCGATGGGAACAACCAGAACAACGGTTTCGCCTGCACCGGCAAGGTCTGCCACAATTGCCGGACGGTTTATGTAATCTGAGGGAGCTTTTTTCAGCAGCAGCTGCCTTAATCCGGCAAACCCCGTATTTTCGGTTGCAGAAGTCAAAACGTAGCTGACTTTTATACTGTCCAGTATTGATGTGATTTCAATGTTTTCCCTGCTGATATCGGCTTTATTGAATACCACTATAAACGGAATTTTACGGCTTTTGAACTCTTCCATCAGTTGCAGTTCATATTCGCCCCATTCAGAAAAATTGGTGACAATCATTCCCAGGTCGGTACGGTCAAAAACTGCAAGAGTTTTAGCCACACGAACTTTACCAAGTCCGCCTTCGTCATCAATTCCGGCTGTATCAATAAACAGAACCGGACCAAGCGGCAGCAGCTCCATAGGTTTTTCAACCGGGTCGGTGGTTGTTCCCGCCACCTCCGATACTATTGAAACCTCCTGCTGAGTGAGTGTATTTAAAATACTTGATTTTCCGGTATTCCGCCTGCCGAAAATCCCGATATGCAGCCTGAATGATTTTGATGCTTTCATAGTTATCAGTTCATTGCTTCATATAATACCTCCACCGGATGTATTGCCGTTTTGCCGGTTCCGTCCTTAATCTGATGCCTGCATGAAGTCCCCGTTGCCGAGATGATTACCTTTCCTTCAGCCTGCCTTACAGTCGGAAACAGTACCATTTCACCAATTTTCATTGATAAATCGTAATGTTCTTTTTCATAACCGAACGAGCCGGCCATACCGCAGCACCCTGAACGTATTTCCCTGACCGAATAATTTGCGGGCAGCGAAAGCATTTTTTTTGTGGGGCCGGTGCTGGCAACCGCCTTTTGCTGACAATGCCCGTGTAGCAGAACTTCTCTTTTTTCAGTAGTAAATTGTTCAGGTATAATATTTCCCTTTTCAATTTCTCTTTCGAAGAACTCTTCAAAAAGCAGCGCGTTGCGTCCTAACTTCTCGGCATCGGGCTGAAGCTCCTTGTCAACGAGTTCCGGGTATTCATCCCGGAAGGCCAGAATTGCCGAAGGCTCAATGCCTATTAAAGGTGTATTTTCATTGATTATATCTTTGAGCAGAGTAACATTTTTGGTTGCAATTTTTTTTGCAGTTCTTACAAACCCTTTTGACAAAAAAGTTCGTCCGCTTTCAATATGAACCGAAATTTTAACCTCGTACCCCAGTTTTGTAAGCATTAAAATTGCCTTTATTCCGATGTCACTTTCGTTATAGTTGGTGAATTCATCATTAAAAAGATATACTTTTCCTTTGAAGCTGGTGCCGTTTGACTGAATATTTCGTTTTGACCACTGTTTAAGAGTGGTTTTTGAAAGTGAAGGGAGGCTACGTTTTGTTTCAAAGCCAATGATTTTTTTGAAAACAGATGTTTTCATTGCAAAATTAGAAACCGGCCTTATCAATTTTGCCAGACGGTTCAGCCGCGGCAGATATGCAATAAGACGTGAGCGCAGCGGAATTCCGTGTAAATCGTAATAGTGCTGCATGAATTCAGCTTTCAGCTTTGTCATGTCAACATTTGACGGGCATTCGGCTTTGCAGGCCTTGCACGAAATACACAAATCAAGAATGTCGTATATTTCGCGGTGGTCAAACGGATTTTTTTTGTCGCTGTTGTAAATGAATTCCCTCAGTATGTTTGACCTTCCCCTTGTCGATTTGTCTTCATCGCGGGTGGCCATATAGGTGGGACACATGCTTCCGCCAATAATTTCGCTTTTGCGGCAGTCGCCCGAACCGTTGCATTTTTCAACACTCCTGAAATAGCCTTTATATCTGGAAAAATCCAGAACAGTTTTGATTTCTGGTGTCGGTTTTCCGGGAATCACCCTCAGACTTTCAGTAATTGGCGGTGTATCCACAATTTTTCCGGGATTCATGATATTATCCGGATCCCATGCTTTTTTCAGGTTTTTCAGCAGGCTGTAATTGTGTTCGCCCAGCATGTACGGTATAAATTTTCCGCGAACGCGGCCATCGCCATGTTCACCGCTCATTGAACCTCGGTATTTTTTTACAAGTGCCGCAACTTCATTCATAAGGGTGTCGAAAAGTTTAACATCGTCCGGGTCCTTGAAATTTATCAGCGGACGGAAGTGAATTTCACCGGTGGCGATATGTGCATAATATACACTTGACAGCTCTAATTTAGCCAGCACCTTTTTAAAATCGGCTATATAACCAGGAAGATTTTCGGGAATAACGGCAGTATCTTCAATTCCGGGAACACCTTTCCGGTCGCCCGGAATATTTGACAGCAGTCCCAACCCTGAAGTTCGCAGCGACCACACCCTTTTAATAGTGTCATCTCCGGTTATCAGCGGATAATGGTATCCCAGCCCCGCATCACGTAAGTCTTTTTCCAGCTCTGCTGCTGTTTCCTTCAGCTCCTTTTCGGTTTCAAAGGCAAATTCAATCATCAGCATTGCACCGGGGTCACCCTTCACAAAAAAGCGGTTTTTACGCTGCTCAATATTTTCCTTTGTACACTGCAAAATAATGTCATCCATCAGTTCAACCGCCGAAGGTTTATGTTTCAGTGCAATCAGGTTACCGTAAAGCGATTCTTCAAGAGTGTTGAAATGGACGCACATCAGACCCTTATGTTTTGGCGGAAGGGGAATAATGTTGAGTTTTATGCGGTGCGAAAAAGCGAGTGTGCCTTCGGAACCGGCTAAAAGTTTGCAAAAATTGAATTTTTCACCGCCTTCGGTAAATATCTCCGAATCTAACAGTGCATCAATTGCATATCCCATGTTGCGGCGGGTAAGTTTCGGATCGGGAAAGTTTTCCCTTATTTCCTTTTGATTTTCGGGACTGGAAAGGATGTCAAAAATATTTTGGTAAATATTTTTTTCCAGTTTGTTTGGGTTTCCGTTCAGTTTTTGATGAAACTCCTCTTTTGTAAGCGGTTTGAAAGTGGTTTCCGAACCATCGGAAAGAACTGCATCCACTTCCAGGATATGTTCGCGCACACTGCCGTAAATAAGTGAGTGCAGTCCGCACGAATTGTTGCCTAACATTCCGCCAATCACGCATCGGTCGGCAGTTGATGTTTCCGGCCCGAACTGCAATCCGTGAGGTGACAGCATCAGATTCAGCTCTGCAAGCACAACTCCCGGTTCAACTATCACATAACGTTCTTCGGTGTTCAGCTCTAAAATTTTGTTCATATATTTCGACATATCCACAATTATTCCGGGGCCCACAACCTGACCGGCAAGCGATGTTCCGCCGCCGCGCGGTATAACCGAAGTTTTGTTTTCGTGTGCAAACGTTATTATTTTCTTTATGTCTTCTTTGTTTTTCGGGCGGGTAACCGCCAGTGGCAGCTCCTTGTATTGCGATGCATCGGTTGAGTAGAGCACTCGCTGAACGTTGTCGGTAAACAAATCACCGTCAAGTTGCGATTTTAGAAGGTTGAATGCAGATTGCATAAGTTTTATAATTTATGAAGTGTAAAAATAGGAGTTTATACCGATTGAAAAAATATAATAGATCAATTATTGCTCTGCTCAATTGTTCTAAATGTTTTAACCATCGGCATTAACGATTGTAAATTTACAA
>CAZXTX010000310.1:0-3710 GCA_964643695.1 uncultured Mariniphaga sp.
GCATCACTTCCGGTTAATGACAATTCGCTTTTTATCAGATATATCAGAGATTTGCTTTCCACTCCGCCAAGTGATGATTATTCTGACTTTTTAATTTCAAACTTTGAAAATGAAGCCGATAAAGATTTGTCGTTGTCAAAAATGCTTGCAAAAATGGGTCCCGTGCTGGGGCTTATTGGTACTTTAATTGCCATGAGCCCGGCTTTGGTAGGCCTTTCAACGGGCGATATTGCCGGAATGTCGTACAATATGCAGGTTGTATTTGCAACTACCGTAATCGGGCTCGTAATTTCTGCAATAGGAATTATCACACTTCAGGTAAAACAGCGGTGGTATGCAAAAGATGTAAATAATCTTGACTATGTGGCACGGATATTAACCCAAAAAACCAACTGACATGAGAAAGCAGCGAAGAACAAATAAATTTATAAAAGGAGAAGATAGTGATCCGCTGAGCGTAATTGTAAATCTGTTTGATGTGGCAATGGTTTTTGCGGTAGCTCTTATGGTTGCTATGGTTATGCATATGAACATGACCGAAATTTTCACACAGGAGGATTTCACGATAGTTAAAAATCCGGGAAAGGAAAATATGGAGATTATAACCAAGGAAGGCAATAAAATCAACAAATACACACCTTCCGACGATCAGACCGCAGGTTCAAAAGGCCGCAGGGTGGGGATAGCCTACGAACTCGAAAACGGTGAAATAATTTATGTTCCGGAATGATTTTTCTGATTTAGAAGTTTAGAAACTGACTTCGGTAGTTAATAGGCTCCGTCAATATCATCTTTTTTTTCATCTGATTTTTTAGCAGGTCTGTATTTTGCATTTTCAATTTTGAGTACTACCGGATTTGGCCATTTATTGTTTGTGTACAGTCTGTGACCGTTAACCGCACTGATAACAACTCCTGCAGGAGTATCATAAAAATAAATGCCGGCATCAAAGCCTTCCCTGTATTCCACAATTTCACTTGCATATCCAAGAATGCTGATTTTTGTATTTTCGTCAGCCTCAACTGATTTGATGATAAGCTCTTTTCTGGAACCGTATGGCCAGTTGTCACCTCCCTGAACAAACGCATAAAGTGTCTTTCCGTTTTTTGATTGTGTGAACCACATATCATTCTCTTTGATTATTTTCCACGCTCTGGTTTCATGGATACTTTCGCCATTTACAAGATTCCATAGCGCAAGTTCCCTTAGAAGAGCCTCCTGTTCTATTTGTATTTCACCGTTGGGTTTCGATCCTATGTTAATCAGTAAGTTTCCGCCTTTCGCCTTGGTTTCAATCAGCATATTTATTAACTGTGTTCCGCTTTTATGAGGATCATTGGTAGGTTTGTACTGCCAGTCGGTTCCCATGGTAAAACAAGCTTCCCATGGTGAAGGTATAGGCTTATCGGGGATAACCTGTTCGGGTGTTTCCATCTGACCTCTTGTTACAACAATTTCAGGCTGTAATTCCCATGCATATTCTTTAAGTCCGTCAGCGGGGCCGTCAAAAAAAACAATATCTATTTTACCATAATTGGTAAGCAGTTCTTTAACCTGTGCCTTGTCAAGCTTCATTAATCCCTGATTATTTACAGGATAATGCATCGGATGTTGCAAACGCCCGATTACAATATCATTTTGGTACAGATAGTGAAAATCTTCAGGAGAAAAATAGAGCCCGATTGCAATTCCATGGTTTCTGAATGCTTCAATTATCTCTTTCAGAATATCTTTTGCAAAAGGGGTATTCATTATGTTGAAATCTGTGGTTTCAGTATCCCACATACAGAAGCCGGAATGGTGTTTTGTAGTGAGAACCATATATTTCATCCCTGCAAGTTTTGCAAGAACAGCCCATTCATCAGGATCAAATTTCTTTGGATTAAATGTTTTTGGCAGTTCATTTACGAACCGTTCAAGATAGTCTTTGGAAGCACCTGCCATTGAGTGACTTATAACTGCTCCCACCTGTGAGTCGAAACTCCAGTGAATAAACATTCCAAAACCAAGATCGGTAAACCATTCTGCACGTTCATGCAGATTGTCGGTTTGCTGTGCATTAACTGACAGAGCAATAATAAATACCGAGCAGATTAATAACATTTCTTTTTTTATCATTCCTGAAGAGATTAACGGATTGTGATAAATATATGTAAAGTTTTATTTTCTTAAAATCCAGAATGGCTGGCTTCCAATCATTGCTCCTTTTTGGTCTTCAACAGAAAAACCGTCGGTAAAAGCTATAAAATAAACATAATCGATTTCTTCCTGAATGTTCTTTTTATAATCAAAAGTGTCGCCTTTGTGTATTATTTTGTTATCAGAATACCATGCTATATGGTCATATCCGGCGGCATTTACGGTTATTGAGCTTTTTTTAAACTCTATTGAATTTATTACTGGAACTGTTTCGCCCGGACTTTTGGCAGCCCAAAAGAATTTTCCTTCCTTAAGGCTGTCATAAACATTTTCTTCATTTAATTCATCGAGTAGTTGTATCTGAAAAGCCCTGTCGATATTTTCAACTCCCGGAAGATGTGTGTCATCGCTGGATGTAAGCCATACAGGCCGCCAGTCCGGGTTGTCCGGCGAACCGAAGTGATTCAGAATTGTGGCAATCAGCTCCAGACAGTAGGGAAATCTTTCGGGTTCCCTGAAGCTTGCACGGTTGAAAATGTCAATTCCGTATATGTTTGGATATTTTGTCAGAAAGTGGATATAATCTTCCGGTTTATTATTGTTTTTTTCAACAGAACGTCCCGGATGTGCATATGACATAAGTCCGCCAAGTTTTTCAGCGGCATCAAGTGTCTCTTCAAACTCCATATCGGTGCCGGTAACATTGGAAAACAGTGAAACCATATGGTGAGCACGGGGTCCACGCCATGAAGGCTCCGACCCTAAAATGGCAACCATATTTAATTCTTCCGGATTCCGGTTTTGATATATCAGGTAATCTTCCGGCTCGACAGAATCGAATTCACCGTTTTTAATTCTTGTTTTAGTGGTGTTTGAAACATCAAATGATGCAAAATCATCCCATGTCCATGTTGTCAGCCAGTGGTCGGTAATTGCCAGAATATCATATCCGTTTTCATGGTATTTGTCAACAATGTATTGCGGACTCAGCCTGCCGTCGCTGCGGGTTGTATGCGTATGAAACTGAGCTTTTGCCTGTTTTACAGTTTCCCAATTTATCTCCTTGTAAGGACTAATCCATTTAGTATTAGTGGTGTCAATGCAGCCGGTGATAAAAAGCAAAACGGTAGCAACTGTAAAAAGCGATAACTTATTAAGGAAACGGTTAATTTTTAGAATGTGATTCATGACAGAATTTTAAAGTTTATAACTGATTTTTGTTTTAAAGATAAAAAAATTGAGTTGATTGGAGAGAGTAAATCAAATATGAGAGACAGTCAATTGATTTTTTGAGAGAGTAGCTGAAAGTGCAATTATTATGTTTTGATAAATCTGATTTAGACATTCCTTAAAACCCAAATTAATTTATTTTTGTATAAAAGTAAAATTAAACTTGATTAAAATAAGATGATTTTGCTTGTCATCTGTTTTATATTTAAGGTGTTGAGAGTGATTTTAATTACTCTTTTGATAAGTTGAAGATTGATTGATTTTTTTGTTGATTTAAGTTAATTTGAAAGGATGAAAAAAGTATTTGCTCTTTTAGTTTTATTTTTAATAATATTTTCTTT
>CAZXTX010000311.1:0-3690 GCA_964643695.1 uncultured Mariniphaga sp.
GTCTATTATATTTTTCCAATCGGTATAACTTTAATATTCAACTAAAGCATTTTTAACCCGTTTGCGGCAATACCCTGATAACACATAACTAAATATTTTTAATCCTGTAAGTCTGAATTACTTTACCAAAAATATCAGCAATACTACTAAAGGTTAATTCTTCTCTTGTTAACACACTTGAAGGTTTTAGCCTTACTCCTTTGTCCATGGGAACCAAAAATGATTTTGTACTTATTTTATTATTAAGCTTTGATGTTATACTGACATTAAGATTGGTTTTGATTCCTTTGTTAATGACTTCAACACCTCCAATTCCCTGTTTTATATTGATTTCAAAATTATTAGCAGGACTTATTGAATAATCCCGGATTTTGGTAATTAAATAATCACCGTTAACACCAAGATTATTTTTTATTTCTACCGTTAATTTCTTTTCTCTTGGAGAATTTAATTTAATTTTACAAAAATTGGTAGCTAAATCATTCACTTCCAGCTTATGAGTTTCATTTAAGTTTAAAACAGACTCTAATTTTATTTCGTTAAATCCACTTTTAATATAGTAATTCAGCTTTCCGTTTTTGTTGCCTTTAATTGTATGAATAAAATTACGTTTTGAGTTTACATTAACTATTTCATTCAATTGTTTAACAACATCTGGTTTTAATTGTGAAAGTGCAGTTTTATCACTTAAAATATACTGAGCTGATCGTCCTTCAATAATCTTAGCTGTAATTTTATCATTGCCCAGTGACTGACTCAAAGCAGCAACACCTCTTGTAGCTGTTTTAACGGAAATGGGCAAATTTAATGTGGAAGATATAGCAGAAGTTGTTGAAGGTAATGCTGCAATCTCTTTTCTAACCAATATTTGTCCAGGATTTATATCGGTATCAAAGCCATTTATTCCCACAAAAAATTCAGATGGCTCATTTCCGCTTTTAAGCATATTCATTGCTCTTGTTCCGAAAGCATTCAGGTCATTTCCATTAGTGTCGGTAATAGACACTGTCTCAGCATCATCTGCAAGTATTATAATTGTACCTGCAATAAGCAGAAGAATTAAATCCCAAAACGGAACTCTCTGCTTTTCATCCAATATTGAAAAAGGCATATAGTAAAATCTCCCTCCCGACCATTCTCCTCCTGAATATGTTTTAGAACCAACATATTTAAACGTATTATTGTCAGGGTTAACGGTTAGCTCTTTGGTAGTTCCCGTGAAATTAGGATCTAAAATGGTTATTTTCCAGGGTTTTGTGCTTTTATCCCATTTCACAGGCATTATTGCATGAGCAGCACCGGAAAAATCATAATTTTGAGTTATACATATAACGGGATTTTTTCCATGATTAAATTCATTCATCGTATTATTAAAAACATCAACAGGATCGTGTGTATTCCCTGTAAGAAACTGCCCCACAATCCACCAGATCGGGTTTGCACCCACTTGATAGGAGTGTTTTATTTTAAACTCATTTTCCAATGTATTCCAGGTGGTAAAACGGTTAAGCGGCATTGAAAATAAACTTTTTCCCTTCCATGAGTAAATTCCTTCAAGTGACATCCCGAAACAATTACCTTTTTTCGATACATTTTTAACAGCAGCTTCATAAAATGCCTTCTCAAGCCAATCAGTTACATCCCACCATTCAGCTTCGCTGTCCACACCTTTAAAAGCGCTTGCATATTGAGAATAACTTAATGCACTGCTGCTTCTATTTTTAACTCCCCACCATTTTTCAGCATATGAAAGAGTGTTAATGTTTACTTCAGGCTTCACTGACCATGTAAGAGAATTTATTTTACCAAATTTCGCATTGTAAATCCCATCGTTATCTCTTAATCCCCAGGCATTAGAAGCCTCAAGAATTTTTTCATAAGTCCCCATATGATCATCAGCATCAGTTGGGGAATCATCTTCCCAAATATCCAGATAAAGTTTAACCTTGATATTTGAGTTATTTGGTGTAATAATATTGGGAATAGTAATATTAACATTTACAATGTTTTTGCCACCCCATGAACCACTTGAAGGATGCCTCTTTTCGTATAAAACAGCCCCGTTTTGAGTAACTTTTAATTTTTTAATGTATAAATCATTCTGACCTCTGCCAAAACCTTCTGATTCTTTGGAATCTATTCTGCCAATAAATAATTTGAATGGACGGGCAATTTTTATGGAATTATAACTGCCATACCATAAAATACTTCCTTTCTGAAAAGTATTCATTTTTCCGGTACCTGTAAAATTGGGAATATTAATTTCATCAGAAGTTGGAAAACCCAAATCACTTAAAGGCCCGTTTATGCTTTTATATTTTTCTCTGATTTCACCATGAACTTCAAAAGCACCGGAACTGCCGCTCCAATAAATTGTACAAAATTCAAATTCTGAATACTTGCCAATAACAGAACTTCCTTTATTAATATCTGATTCATTTGAAACAGGGTAACCCCATTTAGATACTCCTCCAACAGCCAGAAACTTTGTCAGGATTGCACCATGAACTTCTTTGGCTTTTGGTTGTCCATTTTTATAATAAAACCTGCAATTTTGAAATTCTTGCTCAAAACCATTAGATATTGCCTTTTGTACCTTTATTGGAAATCCCCAATTTTTTGACTCTCCCAAATTTTCATATTCAGCATATATTTTATCAGTAACCGGAAGAGCTCCTGTAGAGCCTGACCAGTATATTCCACCTTTCGAAAACAGACTCTTTTTTCCTCCTGCTTTAGTAGTGTTTGATTCATCACAGATAAGAAATCCCAGTGACTCTGAATTAGTTATTGTTTTATACTTTTCATAAATTGCTCCATGCATTTCAAGTGCAACACCCAAAGACGGATGATACATAATTGCGCTTCGTTCGTAATACTGAATATGAGCACCAATTGTTGACAGATATGTAAGTGCTTTCGTTCTTACCCCAACGTTAAAATTTTTTCTGAAATCTTCATATTTGTATGTAATAAACCACTCAGCATGGTTTCTTCTCTCATCAAGCAGATTTTCCAGTTCGGATGGGATACCATCATACAATTGAAAAGCAGCAAATTTTCCTTTAAATTGATCTCTTATGCCATCAACCCAGGTGCCAAAAAATAGTTTTCCACCTGTAAGCTTTTCAATTAATCCATTTGGAAAAGCATGTACTGCAACCAATTCTTCATTAATAAACAAAGCAACAGTATCAAAATCATATACTAAAGAAACAGCATACCATTTATTTAAATTAAGCTCAGTCTTAAACATGGTATCAGGGCCACTCCATTCATGAAACTTGGGTTTAATGCTTGCATTTAAATTAAATTTACTTGCAGTGTTCCCTGTTGTAAGATTAATAGAAAAAGGCAACAATGTTGATTCAACAAGATTTTGTCGGGAAGTAACCGCATTAGAAGCATTAAAAACTACATTAATGCAGAATTGATTCAAATTTACCGGAAGTGAAACTATATTAGTTGCAGCCTTACCGGAAGTACCAAAGTCCAAAGCTTTGGGAAAATTACCAAAGATTGTACTGCCAGGGCCCGGAACCACACTGGTTCCTGTA
Organism: uncultured Mariniphaga sp.; assembly: GCA_964643695.1. Lineage (GTDB taxonomy): Bacteria > Bacteroidota > Bacteroidia > Bacteroidales > Prolixibacteraceae > Mariniphaga. The sequence continues at coordinate 3,558 of CAZXTX010000311.1, forward strand.
AACGTAGTACTAAAAGTACCATCCGGATTTGCTACAGCAGCAGAATCCAGATTAAAATTGATTAAGGAGTTTGCCATAACTTTTTCATTATATTGTATTGCCTACTCTAATTCAGTTTTCGGCTTCCCTGTTT
>CAZXTX010000312.1:0-1604 GCA_964643695.1 uncultured Mariniphaga sp.
CGGTCACTTTTGTTTAATAAAAAAAACATCAATTTTAATCAGGTAGGAAATAAGGCAATAAGGTCAAAGTCATTCGAAAGGTTTTGCCATGTTATTAGGGTCGGGAATTGGAAATAAGGTTTTTTTCTGCCCTGATTTTAATAAACTGTAATTTACTTTTTTATATTAAAACCTTATTTTTCTTATTAACCTTAGTAACCAACCGAAAACTCTCACTATACCAATACCTTATTACCTTATTAAGTCACTTTTGTTTAATAAAAAAAACATCAGTCTTAATCCGGCTGCAAAGGTAATAAGGTCAAAGTTATTCGGGAATACTGTGAGTTACTAAGGTTGGGGATTAGGAATAAGGTTTTCTTTCTCCCTGATTTCAATGAACTACTCAAACATTATTATATCAAAACCTTATTTCTCTTATCAACCTTAGTAACCAATCTAAGACCTACTATATCAATACCTTATTACCTTATTCAGTCACTGTTGTTTAATAAAAAATCAGTCTTAATCCGACTGCAAAGGTAATAAGGTCAAAGTTGTTTGGGAATACTGTGAGTTACTAAGGTTGGGGATTGGCAATAAGGTTTTCTTTCTATCCTGATTATAATAAGCTGTTGTAAACATTTTTGCATTAAAACCTTATCTGATTTAAAGGAAAAGCGCAATGAATAGCAAGACTGACAGACAGTTATCCGAAATATTTTTTTTGATGAATTTTAAAGCAGCGGAAATATAGTTATCAACCGTTCCCGGAGAAAGTTTCATTTCCTTTGCAATTTCACGGGTGCTTTTACCTTCCTTCCGGCTTTTCTCAAATGCCACTTTTTGTTTTGAAGGCAGTTTTTCAATCACTTTCTCAATTTGTTCCAAAGTTGACTGATAATCTATCCGGTCTTTTGGGTTTTCTGCTGTCTCACGGGTTTGAACAATTTCTTCTTTCAGCTTATCATTAAGTTCTTTTCTTCTGAAAAATTTACAAATATCATGATAAGAGATTGTGAAAAGGTAAGATTTTAAAGAGTATTCCTTTTTAAGATTTTTACGGTTTTCCCATACTTTCAAAAAAACATCCTGCACAAGTTCTTCTGCTTCTTCTTTAGATTTTAAATACTTAAAAGCAAAACCAAACAATCTGCTGCCATATTTTTCAAATACAGCATTAAAGGCCTCTATGTCTCCTTTTTGAAGTCTTTCAACCAGTTTACTGTCAGGTATGTTTTTATTCAGGCTCAAAGTGGTTTAAAATTTATGACTAAGATAAAGAAAAATCAGATAATATAATTTATTGAAAACCTGAACCAATATTTTTCAAAAATATAATTCAAACCAAATCCATCATTATCATTAAGTTTTCTTTCACTGTATCAATCAGATTGTCAGGTAATTTTCCGACTTTTTTAATAAGCCGGTTATTATCAACAGCCCTGATCTGATCTATCATTACATCACAATTATGAAGTAAATTAGCCTCTCCTTTTTTTAAATGAACACGTAAAATTTCGGATTCTTTCTTAACATTTGTTGTTATTGAACACACAATTGTTGAGGGATGTGGAATTTGATTCAAAAGATCTGTTTGAATTATCAGTACCGGTCTGGTTTTA
>CAZXTX010000312.1:1704-3661 GCA_964643695.1 uncultured Mariniphaga sp.
CCTTTAATATCCCCAATGAATCTTCTTTTACTATATCAGATTCTTTTTTTAATTTCTTCTCTAAAATTGCACGTTTCTGAATCTGATTATAATAATCAATTGCTTCATTAAAATACCTGTTTCTCGGTTTTTTAATTTTCGACAAAATCTCTTCTGTTTCAATAAAAACCGAATTGTCAATTTTTAATGATAATGTTTTCATCTGCAACTATTATTTAATAAATGAAACTTAAAAAAACTGCTTCCAAATCGAAAGAATAATCTATCTCAAAAATTGAAATCAGTTTAATGATTTTACTATTTTCAATTCTATAAAAGTATATACTTTTAGTATAACTGTCAAGTATTTTTTTAATATATGCTTTGCCTAAAACGTTCCCTTTGAGCGAAAAGAGTATTTCTTATTTTAAATACAACTTTCAAATTAAAAGATTTTCATCTCTGATTATCATAAGTATTGCGGAATGGGGCATGATGATATACTTTTCGCTGTTGAATTCAATTTCGTAACCGCTTTTATTAAGATATACGGCAAGGTCACCCTCACGTGCCTGTAACGGAACATATTTTACATCGTCCTGTTTTTGTTTCCATGCTTCATCCTCCTCGGTAATTGCAGGAATTGGATAACCAGGACCAACTTTCACAACGTAGCCGCTCTGAATTTTATCGCTTTCCTGAACGGTAGGCGGCAGGTAAAGACCAGTTTTGGTTTTGCCCGAAGGCGTTTTTGGTTTTACCAAAACCCTGTCGCCCATCATTATAAATTTGCCAATATCTTTTTCTTCAATTACAAATGACATGTCAGTTTAATTTTTGAAACACAAATATAACATTTTTCAGCCGGTTTAAGATTTAAGTAATTCTGTAACAATTTTTGAAATAATGATTTTTTATCTTGATTAACGGACAATTTTATCTTAATTTTGATTTTTTATAAAAAACAGGTTATGGAAAAAATTTTAAACAGATACAGCCGGCTCATTACTCAGGATGATACACTGCCGGCAGCTCAGGCAATGCTTTATGCAATCGGAATGAGTGAAAGCGACCAAAAAAAAGCTCAGGTGGGCATCGTAAGTACCGGTTTTCAGGGTAATCCCTGCAATATGCATCTTAACGGACTTGCAGATCTGGTAAAAAAAGAAGTTGACAAGCACAATGAGCTATACGGACTGATTTTTCATACTATTGGTGTCAGCGATGGAATTACCAACGGAACCGAAGGTATGAAATATTCCCTCCCCTCACGTGAAATTATTGCCGACTCAATTGAAACGGTAGTAGCAGCACAATTTTACGATGCGGTTATTCCGATTGTGGGCTGCGACAAAAACATGCCAGGAGCAATGATTGCACTCGGCAGGCTTAACCGTCCGGCAATTCTGATGTACGGCGGAACCGTAAAAAAAGGACACTGGAAAAAAGATGATCTGAATATTGTTTCTGCGTTTGAAGCCTACGGTGAAAGAATTAAAGGCACCATTTCAAAGGAAGATTACAGGGGAATCATCAGGCATTGTATTCCGGGTGCCGGGGCATGCGGCGGAATGTACACCGCCAACACAATGGCTTCGGCTATTGAGTGTATGGGAATGAGCCTGCCGGGCTCTTCATCCCATCCTGCACTGAGTCCTGATAAAAACAACGAACCCGCAAAACTTGCAGAAGCAATAAGAAATCTTCTTGAGAAAGATATTAAACCAAGGGATATTATGACCCGCGAGGCTTTTGAAAATGCGATGACTCTTACAATAGCCCTTGGCGGTTCAACCAATGCGGTTATTCATCTGGTGGCTATGGCAAAAGCAGTAAATGTTGAACTTACAATTGATGATTTTCAGCTGAAAAGCGACAAAACTCCGTTTATTGCCGACCTTAAACCAAGCGGCAGATATCTGATGGAAGACCTGCATGATGTTGGCGGCATTCCGGCAGTGATGAAACTGCTGCTTAA
>CAZXTX010000313.1:0-3658 GCA_964643695.1 uncultured Mariniphaga sp.
CCGCGCGGTTCAAATTCAGGACGCGTTTCATCTGTAAATGCTGTTCCTAAAAACTCCCAGTTTACAAGGTCTTTGGATTTATGAACCGGAGTATTTCGGATATCCTCGGTTGCAAACAGATAAAACCAGCCATCATCAGACCTGATAATAGTCGGATCGGGCAGACTTTTGGACAATACGGGGTTATTATAAACTTCCTGAGTTTTAGTTTCAGATTTATCATTTTTATTTTTCTGACATGCAATACCTGAGTTTGATAAAAACAAAACTATAAAAATGGAAAAAACCGATTTTAATTTATAATTCATATTACTTTATTTCAACACCGGAGTCATAAAATTATCATCAATCTTAATAATATCCTGTCCGTTAATCTTTTCAAATGTAACCGTACTGATATACATATTACGCGGATGAATACTCTCTTTACTGTTATGGGCATGAAATACAATGCGAAGTTTTCCCTCCTTATCCTTAAAAAATGCACTGTGCCCCACTCCGACCAAATCACCCGGTTTTTGCCATATCGGATTATTTTCATATTTCACCCACGGCCCGCTGATATTTTCACCCACGGCCACACCTATTCCATAAAAAGGACTTTCATAACTGTTTGCTGAATATGTCATAAAATATTTGTTATTATGTTTTATAACAAAAGCACCTTCATTAACCCTCGGCCAAACCTCTTCCCATGCCTGAGAAACATTAATACATTTTTGCATGGTTCCGGGCTTTATGTCAATAAGATTTTCCTCAAGTTCCGTTACCCATATATTCAGCCCATCGTTAAATCTGTCAAAAAACATATATGGTGTGCTGTCATCATCAATAAACAATGAGTTGTCAATGGTTTTTTCGCCTTCTATCATCGGCTTTTTTTCTGTCTGCAAAAACGGCCCAAGAGGTGAGTCACTTGTTGCAACACATATATGTTCATCAGCCGAATAGTACATATAGAATTTACCGTTTACAAAATATATTTCGGGTGCCCAAAACCAGCGGTCAGCCCAAACATCATCCTTATGCAGTGCATATCCGTTATTTACTCCTGCCGGCCCTTCCCATGTATGCAAATCATCTGATACATAAACTTTAATTCCGTCACTGCCGTGAGTTCCGTATGCATAATATTTATTTTCATACAGAATTATGAAAGGATCTCCAAAAGGTATTTTGTTCAGATCATCAGATTTTTCAGAATCAGAGTCTTTCCCATAACAGGAAGGATGAAATAATATTTGCAAAAACAATAGCAGAGTGTAAAAATTAAATGATTTCATCCGTATGATTTTAATTGTTTTAAAATTACAAAAAATCACTTTTTTTTTAATCAAAAAGGAACCCTGTTAGAACAGAATTCCCTTTTAATTATTTATATAATGAATAAACCTATTTAAAAAAGTTACTTATTTCGATATTAATTTTTCTGATTCTCTCTTCCTGTAGTTTCACCTGTTTTCGGTCGTAGGTCATCAGTCCGTTTACCTCTATTTCAACATCGGTGGTCTGTGTATAAACAGCAGCCGAATATCCATTGGGTATAAGCTCTTTTAACCTTTCGGCCAGTTCAATATAGGCATCAGTTGCTTCTTTTGAAGTTTTGTATTGAACATACCCCCAGTTACGGTCTTTTTCCCATAAATGGTTTTCTAAAACCAATCCTATACCGCCATATTCACCCAGAACATTCACTCTTTTTGAATCAAAAAGTCCCATTACCGGATTCGGATAGTTATGTATGTCAATCATATCGCCCACATCATAATGGTTTCCGCCGCTTGCCGGGTTTATCAGCCTTGAAGGATCATAATTTTTTGTCCATTCCACAATTTCAGCAGTTTTAAACTGCCCCCAGGCTTCATTAAACGGTACCCACACAACCACACTCGGATTGGAAACACATAAATCCATGATTTCCTTCCACTCCTGCCTGAAATTCTTTTCAGACTCCGCACTGCGCTGTAATTCCAGTCCGTTGAAATAGTTTCTTGTCTGCCACTGTGGTGAACGGTCGCCGTTAGGCATATCCTGCCATACCAGAATTCCTTCGCGGTCGCAATGATAATACCAGCGTGCAGGTTCCACTTTCACATGTTTCCGAATCATATTAAATCCGAAATCCTTTGTCTTTTTAATGTCATAATGCAAAGCTTCATCGGTGGGTGCGGTATATAATCCGTCGGGCCACCATCCCTGATCCAGCGGTCCGAAATGAAAGTAATCCTTGTTATTCAACTGCATCCGCCATATTCCGCCGACATCGCATGCAACCGAAATTTTTCTCATTCCGGCATAGCTTTTAACCTTATCTGCTGTTTTTCCGTCGTGAAGAATATTTATTTCCACATCATATAGAAACGGTGAATCGGGGCTCCACAATTTTGCATTTGGCACCGGAACGAGAACTTCCTGTCCGGCTGCCGCTTTCCCTGACCCAACTACATTTCCGTTATCAAGCACTCTGGCCTCAACAATATCCGACGGGCCGGCTCCGCAAACAGTTGCCATTACCGAAATATTGCCGCCATCAATGTTGGGAACAGTTTTAATGTGCGAAATATGCACTTTCTCAACAGGTTCAATCCATACTGTCTGCCAGATACCTGTAACCGGTGTGTACCATATTCCGTGAGGATCATTCACCTGTTTGCCACGCGGCTGAAATCCCCTGTCTGAAGGGTCCCACACTTTTACAACAAGCTTCTGCTCACCTTTTTCGAGAAATGGCGTAATGTCAAAACTGAACGGTGTGTATCCGCCCTGATGTGTTCCGACTTTAACATCGTTTATCCAGACATCGGCTTTCCAGTCAACCGCACCAAAATTGAGCAGTACATTCTTATTTTTCCAGACAGCCGGAACGGTAAATGTGCGGTGATACCAGAGTTCGTTATTTTCCCCCACCCGCTTCTGAACTCCCGAAAGGCTCGACTCCACAGGATAAGGCACCAGAATTTTTCCGTCATAACTTTCCGGAAAGCTGCCGCCTCTGCCAACAATGGCATAATCCCACATACCGTTGAGATTCATCCACTGATCGCGTTCCAGCAGCGGGCGCGGATATTCCGGCAAGGGATTGGCAGGATCGACTTTTTCAGCCCACTCCGACTTAAGCTTGTCACCGGCAGGTTTCCATGACTGCGCAGTGACTACAGATATAATTAAAAAAAGAAAAACGACAGAACAAGTAATTTTTTTCATTTTTAACAATTTTATATAACCTAATTATGCTTTAAAAATAACAGTAAATCAGATAAGAAAAAATATTTAAATAAAAACCTGTTAAGCAAAATATGATTAAATCCGGTTCAGGTCAATTAATCAGGCCAGCGGGTTTCAATTCCCTGTTTTATAATCCAGTCCTGAAATTCGGCAAGCAGATTTTGCTTTTCTCTAACTTCTGCAGGCAAAACCTTTTTATTAAAGGAAAATGCGACAAGGCATCCCACCGCTTCACCTATACTCCACTCCACCGGATGCAGCCGGTAACAACCGTTGGTAATATGTGTTGTTCCGATATTTTTGTTTGCAGGCAGCAAATTGCTCATTCTTACAGGCAGAAGTGCACCTAACGGAATCTGAAACGGCAGTGAGCCAAAATCGATATAATTATCGCCTTTGCTGCTCGGATGAAGGTCAATATGGTAATACCCCA
>CAZXTX010000314.1:0-3653 GCA_964643695.1 uncultured Mariniphaga sp.
TAATCTTACATTTCAGTTTTTTCAAGTTTAAGTGTTTCGGTTGGCGGGTCACATACTTCGGATGGACCAAAATACTGAATAGGCCCCGGATAAACATAATTTGTACTCAATGCCCATTTATCACGCTGCGAGGCAAAATACTTAAAAGGTGCACCATCAAGTTTTACCAGTGCTTTTTGTATAACCGGTTTCATGTCACCGTGCCGTCTCTCCATATTGAGCATCATTGTTACCGGGACACCGCCAGCAATCCACTCTTTGGCAGGTGACGTTAAATTGCGAACTGACGACATATAGCCTGTTTTTCCTTCAGAAACCAGTAACGAGGCGGTATAACCAAGCGAATAACAGTAATCCGCATCAAAATTGGAAGGTGCGGCACAACGTCCCTCATAACCAAAAAAGTGATACTGGGTACTGAATTTTCCTGAAAACTTCTTCTTTTTCTTGAGATCTCTCAGTTTTTCGGCAACCATTTCACCAAGTAACTTTTCTGTTTCTATAAGTGAAACCTGAACATTGCCGTGAGGGTCACGGTCAAGTGTCAGCTGTGTTGCAATTCCTTCGGGCAGTGACTTAAATACTTTTGCCGACTCCTTGCTCAATTTTCCGGAAACCCAGTTTAATCTTTGACTTTTTCTGAGCATTTTAAATTCTTTCTCGGTTTTTGTGCCTTCTGCCAGCAAATCATTCAACTCGGAAATCAGCACTTTCATTTCAGGAATAAACTCGATTAATCCTTCAGGAATAAGAGCAACACCAAAGTTATCACCATTATCGGCTCTTTTGACGATAATATCTGCCATGTAATCTACAATATCTTCGAGAGTTTGCTGTTTATCAGCCACTTCTTCAGAAACAATTGCAATATTGGGCTGTGTTTTAAGGGCACATTCCAAACCGATATGAGAAGCCGAACGCCCCATCAGCTTAATAAAATGCCAGTATTTTTTTGCTGAATTGGCATCACGCTGAATATTTCCGATAAGTTCGGAATAAACCTTGGTGGCGGTATCAAAACCAAAAGATGCTTCAATCATTTCATTTTTAAGGTCACCATCAATAGTTTTGGGGCATCCTATCACCTGAACCCCTGCATTTTTATTAAGATAATATTCAGCCAAAACAGACGCATTGGTATTTGAATCATCACCACCAATGATAATCAATGCATTCAGATTCAGTTTTTTTGCTATTTCAAGTCCTTTGTCGAACTGGCTCTCTTCCTCAAGTTTTGTTCTTCCTGAGCCAATAATGTCAAAACCCCCGGTGTTACGGTATTCATCAATTATTTCTGCTGTAAGTTCTTTGTATTTATGATCAACCAATCCGCCGGGGCCGCCTAAAAAGCCATAAAGTTTGCTTTCGGAATTTACATTTTTAATTCCGTCAAAAATTCCTGAAATTACATTATGTCCTCCCGGAGCCTGTCCTCCCGACAGGATTACGCCAACGTTTAGCGGTTCTTTTACTGATTTGGAATCACTTTTTTCAAAAGCAATAAGCGGCATTCCGTATGTATTGGGAAATAATGCCGACACTTCTTTCTGATCTGCTACCGATTCCGTTCTTGCACCTTCAACAACTTTAACGGCACCTTTGATTGATTCGGGAAGCTTAGGCTGATAATTAGCCCTTTCTTTCTGCAATGGACTGATATTCATTTTTATATTATTTTAAAATTCAACTACTCCAACATCAAAAATAATTTAATTTGCGTGCATTGGATATTAAAGATTTTTTTCCTGAGAGGATTTAAGGATAACTTAAAAAGATTATTTTTCAAACATCCGGTTATCGGTGCGTTTTTTCCATTTTTCAAGTGCAAGCTTCTGTAAATCTTCAACTTTGTCTGATTCGTCAACAATTTCAAGCCCCAACAATGTTTCAAAAAGGTCTTCCATTGTTACCAGTCCCACAATACTGCCAAAATCATCTGCCACCACGGCCATATGCTGACGATTCAAAATAAATGTGTCCATCAGCTTTGCAACTGAAAAACTATCCTGCACAAAAAGAATAGCCCGTTTAATTTCGGAAGCCTTAATGGAATGTTTGTCCTGTGCCAGATTTTCCAGAACATTATCTTTAAGAATTACACCCGTTATATTATCCGGATCTTCATGATAAACCGGAATACGTGAAAAAACCATCGGTTTAAGCTCTGTGTATATTTCATTTACGGTTTTTTCCTGATCGGCCATAACAATGACCGAACGGGGAGTCATAATATCGCGCACCTTAATATTTTCAAGCCTGAGCAAATTCTGAATAATCGATTTTTCATCCCTGTCCAAAGCTCCGCTTTTCAATCCTGCATCTGCCATTGCGGCAACATCGGCACGGCTGAGAACACTTCTGCCTTTTTCTGTTTTTACAATACGGGTAATTCCCTTACTTATCCAGACAAACGGTGCCAAAACAAACAGTATGACCCGAAGTGAACGAACTGTAAAAGGAGCTAGCTCCTTCCAGAAATTTGCACCCAGCACTTTAGGAATTATTTCCGAAAGAATAAGAATGGCAAGAGTCATGGCAGTTGCTATCAGAGATTCAAAAGATATGTTAAACGATAAAAAGTTGATTGGTGTTTTTCCGAAAATTTTTCCTGCCTGTACTCCTACTCCAAGTGCACCAAAAGTGTGGGCAAATGTATTTAAGGTCAATATTGCCGAAAGAGGCCTGTCAATATCTTCTTTCATTTTATGAAGCATATTTCCCAATGCAGGTTTCTCATTTTGCAACTGGCTGATATATGCAGGGGTTACACTCAGAATCACTGCTTCCCATATTGAGCAAAAGAAAGAAACTAAAATAGCTAAAACAAAATAAATGAGTAAAGTTGCCATTATTTAAAATTAACCCCGAAAAACATTCTGATTCATTAAAGTTTTTTACGTTAAAAAAAAACGGTTTGTTTCTCAGGTTTATTTCAATATGCGAAAATATACAATTCGTCAATCATTTTAAATTCATATACGAAAAAAATACAAAAAAGTATATTTGTTATAAATTAATGTTCTTTGTTGTTGTAAAATGAAATTTATTGTAAACAAAAATTAGAAATTATTATGAGAATAATGAAAAATACAATTATGGCCATTACACTGATTTCTCTTTTTTTAACAGGCTGCATAACAAATAAAAATATTGAAAAGAGCAGTTCCTTTCCCAAAACTACGGAAAGGCCGGCATCAATCCCGGAAAAAGAAAACCTGTGGGTTTTTATTCTTGCAGGACAGTCAAACATGGCCGGCCGTGCAATTATTGAACCGAATGATACAATTCCCGACAAAAGAATATTCTCACTTAACAGTAATGACGAACTGATACTGGCTAAAGAACCGCTTCATTATTACGAACCGGGATTTGCCGGCCTGGATTGCGGAGTTTCGTTTGCCCGTTCATTGCTGAAAAAAAATCCTGAAGATATTTCTGTTCTTGTTATTCCTGCGGCAGTTGGCGGCAGTTCCATTAAACAATGGCTCGATGACTCGGTTCACAGAAATGTAAGCCTCTATTCAAATTTCAGGAATAAAATGGAAACCGGAAAGAAATATGGTATTATCAAAGGCATTTTATGGCATCAGGGCGAAAATGATTCAGGCAGTGTGCAAACAATCGAAGTATATGGAAATGAACTTAAAAAGCTT
>CAZXTX010000315.1:0-3644 GCA_964643695.1 uncultured Mariniphaga sp.
GCACGGTGGTGTGAGAGGACAGATAGGGAAATAATCCCTATCTTCCTACTCGATTCTGTTACCTCGTTTCTTTTGTCACTTTTATTTTGCAAAACTCACAACACGCGTTTCACGAATAACCGTAATTTTTATCTGTCCGGGATAGGTCATTTCATCCTGTATCCGTTTTGAAATATCGTATGAAAGCTGTTCAGCCTCCTGATCGGTGATTTTGTCGGAACCTACAATTACGCGCAGTTCACGGCCTGCCTGAATTGCATAGGTTTTTGTTACGCCCGGGTAAGAAAGTGCCAGGTCTTCAAGGTCTTTCAGACGTTTGATATATGACTCAACCACTTCGCGGCGTGCTCCCGGCCTTGCTCCCGAAATGGCATCACAAACCTGAACTATCGGTGCCAGCAGAGTTTCCATTTCCACCTCATCGTGATGTGCACCGATTGCATTGCAGATATCGGGTTTTTCCTTGTACTTTTCAGCCAGCTTCATTCCGTAAACGGCGTGTGGTAATTCCGGCTCATCGTCCGGCACCTTTCCAATATCATGCAATAATCCCGCACGCTTTGCCCTTTTTGGATTGAGTCCGAGCTCGGCAGCCATTATTGCACTAAGATTTGCAACTTCGCGTGAGTGCTGCAAAAGATTTTGCCCGTATGACGATCTGTATTTCATTTTTCCGATTAACCTGATTAATTCAGGATGAAGGCCGTGAATTCCAAGGTCTATTGCTGTGCGCTTGCCGGTTTCAATAACCTCTTCTTCAATCTGTTTTTTTACTTTTTCCACAACCTCCTCAATTCGTGCAGGATGAATTCTTCCGTCGGTAACAAGCTGATGGAGTGCCAGACGTGCAATCTCCCTGCGCACCGGGTCAAAAGCCGAAAGCACAATTGCCTCAGGTGTGTCATCCACCACTATTTCAACGCCGGTTGCAGCTTCCAATGCCCTGATGTTACGCCCTTCCCTGCCGATAATCCGTCCTTTTATCTCATCACTTTCAATATGAAAAACCGTTACTGCATTTTCAACGGCAGTTTCGGTGGCAAGTCTCTGAATTGACTTTACCACAATCTTTTTGGCCTCCTTGCCGGCAGTTAACCTTGCTTCTTCCATAATCTCATTAACAAAAGCCATGGCTTCCGACTTTGCCTCATCCTTAAGTGAATCAACAAGCTGAGCTTTTGCTTCTTCTGTTGACAATCCGGAAAGCTGTTCCAGTATTTCCAGTTTCTGACGATAAATCTTGTCAAGTTCTTCACTTTTCATTTCAACCCTTTGGAGCTGAACATTCAGATTTTCACGAATAGCTTCAGTTTCTTTTTTTGTTATTTCAAAATCGCGAATACTTTTTTGCAACTCATCACGCTTTTGATTCAAGCTGTTTTCACGCTGATTCTGCTTGTTCTCCTGCTGGTTTAACTTGTTGTTTTTTTCCTGAACAAACTTTTCATGTTCAGATTTTAACTGTAAAAACTTCTCCTTGGCCTGAAGCATTTTTTCTTTTTTAATTACCTCACTCTCATTTTTTGCCTCGGAGATTATTTTCCGGCTCTTTTGTTTTAAAGCTTTATCCCATATAAAATAAGAGAGACTCCCCCCTCCGATGAATCCGGCTGCAAAGCCTATTAATATTTGTATCCAACTCATTACATTTTATTATTTTAATTATTAAACTAAAAAAAAGCCCGTAAAAAACCACTTTGATTAATCAAAGCAATTCAATACGGGTTTTCAATAAATATTTTTTAAAAGTGTTGCCTGTTTACTTTCTTTTCAAAAAGTCTGAAATATCATCATTTAAATCCTTCAGTTTGTCAATAAAAAGAGATTTGTCTTCATGCTTTAAAAGCTCGTTGTAGTTCAGTGCCATCTGATAAGCTGTCATTGCCAGAATATCCTGCACGTCATTATCTCGAAACTGTTCCCTGAACCTGACAATGGTATCGTTCACAGTTTTAGCGGCAATCCGGTATCTCTCCTCATCATTTCTTTGGATTGTAAGCGGATAAGCCCGCCCCTCTATCCTGATATTTATTTTAAATTGTTCTTTATTCACTGTTCATTACCTGTTAAGTAATGCTATACATTTATCAATTTCCCGTATTAATGTATTTATTCTTTTTTTTGCTTCACCGTCTTCATCCTTACCGGAAAGAATACGGTTTGCAAACTTTATTTTCTCAATCTGCTGACCTAAATCGTTTTTCTCCTGTTCAAGCCGGGCAATTTTTTGTGTCAGTACCAAAATGGTATCATCCAGTTTCTCTTTTTCCGCCCTTAATTCGCCGTACTGCCGAAACAACTGCTGTACGTTAGCTTTTAATTCATTCAGAAGCAATTGATCTTCACCGGTCATTTTTACTTTTATTCAGCTGCAAAGTTAATACTTTTGCATTACGGAAAAAGTGTTTCCAAAATTATGCTGAAAATTATAATTAATATTTTTCGAAAAAAAGAAGCTGATTTTTTTAATTTTGACCGGATTAGACTTATAAAATGAAAAAGATTTTTGCATTTATTTCAATTATTTTTCCTTTAATATGCTATTCGCAAGCCGACTATTTTTCAAGTCCCGTGAAAATTCCGGTTTTACTTAGCGGAAATTTTGCCGAATTGCGCAGCAACCATTTTCATTCGGGAATTGACATTAAAACACAGGGAATTACCGGAATTCCGATATATTCTGCTGCCGACGGATATATTTCACGGATTGTGGTTTCACCTTCGGGATATGGCCTGGTGCTTTATATAAACCACCCGAACGGAACTACCACCGTTTACGGACATCTCGAAAAATTCAGGGATGATATTGCCCGCCATGTAAAAAGCATTCAATACGAAAAGGAAGCATTCAGGGTTGATTTACAAACTGAAGAAAACCTATTTCCGGTAAAAAAGGGAGAGATGATTGCCCTTAGCGGAAATACCGGCAGCTCGGGCGGGCCGCACCTGCATTTTGAAATAAGGGATACCAAAACCGAAGAGCCGATGAATCCACTGAGTTACAACTTTCCGGTATCCGACAACACGCCGCCGCGAATTTATTCGCTGATGATTGCACCACTAAATGAATACGGACATACCGATTTTCAACCTAACAAAAAAATCTATCAAGTGATTAACTCAGACGGAAAATACCGGCTGCAGAACAATACCGTAATTCCGGTTTACGGAATGATTGGTTTTGCAGTTCAGGCAAATGATTTTTATGATGGCTCACACAATCCGTGCGGAATTTATTCCATAAAAATGTACTGGGACGGTGAACTTTACTACTCTTTCAGCATGGACAGATTTTCATTTCCGGAAAGCAGATATATAAACAGCCATATTGATTATGAACACTATATTGAAACAAACAAAAGGTATCATAAAACATGGACCGACCCCGGCAACCGGCTTAGAATTTACGATTATTTGCGTAATAATGGCCGCATAAGAGTTACCGACGGAAATATTCATCTTGTGAAGTTGGAACTGAAAGATTTGCACGGCAATACATCTGTACTTGAGTTTAAAGTGGAAAGCAAAGCCCATAATACCGAACTTATCCAAAAAAGCTTCAACAAGCTGCTAAAATTTGACAAATCCGGCAATTTCAGAAACGATGATATCAGTATTGATTTTCAGGAAGAGACCTTTTATGA
>CAZXTX010000316.1:0-2422 GCA_964643695.1 uncultured Mariniphaga sp.
GAACCGTAATACAAAAAAGCAGTGAAGCCGCATTGAAAAACGGCATGTCGCTGAATCTGCTGTTTGAACAGCTAAAAGATATCAGACAAACGGTGAAAATTCCATTGGTTTTAATGGGATATATAAATCCGGTAATTCAATTTGGTGTAGAAGAATTTTGCAAAAAATGCAATGAAACTGGAATTGACGGGGTAATTCTGCCCGATATGCCGCTTGAAGAGTATGAAACCCGTTTTGAGAAATATTTTATTGAAAATAATCTGCATAATATTTTACTGATTGCACCAAACACCCCGGAAGAGCGAATAAAAAAAATAGATTCTGTTTCAAACGGATTTATTTATATGGTTTCATCGGCCTCAACCACCGGAATTACAAATAAAGCCAAAGAATTTAACGGTGACTATTTCAGCCGTATCAATAATATGAATCTGAAAAATCCTAGACTTATAGGATTTGGTATTTCCGACCACAAATCATTTACCGAGGCATGCCTGCACGCATCAGGTGCAATTATCGGCAGTGCCTTTGTGAAAGCTTTGCAAAACGGTGAAGGTTTAAAAGAAAATATTGCCGGATTTATCAAAAGTGTCCATCCGGGTTAAGCAAATTAAGTGATACAACTTCGGCTAAATGATTTGCCAAAACGCAAGAACCGTATTAACAGAAACTCTTAACTCAACATTTTCAATGATATTGAAAAATATGCAGAAAATTATAATTCATTCATAAAAAAGAGAACAAGCCAACTACCGTTATGCGAATGGCTCCACTTGCATTAAGTAACAAATTATACGAATTGTATTTACAAAATAGTCCAAACTATTTTGTAAATCTACAATCGTTAATGCCGATGGTTTAAATATATAGAACAATCGAACAGAGCGATAATTGGTCTATTATATTTTCCAATCTGTATTATTATAACTTTGCAGGTTTATTTTCATCTCTTGAAAAAAATATGAAGATCCACCTTTACATTGAAAAATATTTTGCTGTTTTTCTGGTTGCAGGTATTGTTCTTGGACTGGCTTTACCGGTTTACAGCAGTGTTCTGATGTCGTTTCTGAAACCTCTGCTGATGATAATGCTGTTTCTTGTTTTTCTGAAAACAGATGTTTCTGAAATTATTAGGAACATGAAGAATTACAAGCTTACGGCATTGGTGGTTATTTTGAATATTATAATACTTCCGCTAATCTTCTATTTTGTTGTCAACCTGTTTAACCACAATCTGGCCGTTGGTGCATTGCTGCTGACCGCAATGCCTGCTGCCATAGCATCTCCGGCTTTAACGGATATAGTAAAAGGGAACACTGCACTTTCGGCAAGTATCGTAATTGTTTCATCATTAGTGGCACCCCTGACCGTGCCTTTTCTTTTCTGGCTGATTCAAATCAGTGATTTATCAATCGATCCGTGGTGGCTTCTCATCGATATTTCGGTTATTATAATTATTCCATTGATTTTATCACAGTTTGTGAAAAAATATAAACCGCAGTTTGTACAAAAAAACCAGCAGATATTCACATCAGTCAATGTTTTTATTTTGGCTGCCATGGTTTATGTTGCCATTGCTTCCCAGCGGGATGCGATGATGATAAATTCTGTGGAATTATTACTGGATACCGGTTTTATGTATCTGCTTTTTATTTTGCTTCATGTCATGGGGTACTTCATGGGATATAATAAATCAAAGGAGGACAAAATTGCCATCACGGTTGTTTCGGCATATCGCAATAACGGATTAGCCATAGTTTTGGCAGCAGTTTATTTTGAGCCTCCCATTCTCATTTTAATGGTGCTTACTGAACTTCCATGGAATACTCTTCTGATTCCTTTTCGAAAAATTTCCACATACTACAGATAATACAATCTCGAAAGAATTAAAAACAGAACCGAAATCTTTTATGAAAAGATATTAAATCAAAAACCAGCCAAAATTCTCTTTTCATAAAATAAAATACAATTCGTATAAATTTGCAGCTTGTTTGAGCCAAAAAACTTTTCCAAACATTGTTTCAGGCATCAATATTGACACTAAAGCAACCGTAAAGCAACATTTTAAAATGTTCAAAAAATTCATGATGTTTAATAACACATTTCTATTGTATTTTCTTAATACTACAACAGTTCAGCAAGATACAACCGGGCGCAAATTACATTTTGTTAAGTATTGTTAAACCATTTTTTACAGCATACCTAAAGTGATTTTTTAGAGTTATATTGATGTCGGATTTGGTACAACTTAAAATTACAAATCATGCTCGAATATGCTAAGGTTATTTTGCCCAAAGTGAGTTTTAGCAAGCAGCTTTTTCAAAAAGAACTTGCAAAATGTATTCAGTGGGTAGAACCCTCGGAAATTCAGGAATTGTACGAGTGGTGTCTTGAGAATTTTAAAGATAAATATCCCGATGTA
>CAZXTX010000316.1:2522-3625 GCA_964643695.1 uncultured Mariniphaga sp.
CACAGGATAGTCAGCATGCGAAGTTCCTAATAAATACGAATTAAAATATTTGTTAAACTAAACGATATTTAATGTTTTATAATATTGTATAATTAAGACATTGTGCACAAGTGTAGGAGGTCACTTTTGCCAAAACCAACCTGATAAAATTTTGTATCTTTGGGGATGTATATTGATTTAGTTAAAGAAAAAATGAGAGACATAACAAGTCATAAAATAATAAATGGAGACAGTCGGCAAATGAGTGAGCTAAAAGACGAAAGTGTTCATTTAATTGTCACATCACCACCTTATTGGCAACTTAAAGATTATGGAACGGAAAACCAAATTGGATTTCATGATGATTACGAAACATACATTAATCATTTGAATCTGACCTGGCAGGAATGTTTTAGAGTTTTACACAAAGGTTGTCGCCTTTGTGTCAATATTGGCGACCAATTTGCTCGTTCTACTTATTATGGTCGTTACAAAATTATTCCCATTCACACCGAAATTATCAAATTTTGTGAAATGATTGATTTTGATTTTATGGGGCAAATCATTTGGCAAAAAGTAACTACCATGAATACATCAGGTGGTGCAAGTATAATGGGAAGTTATCCTCATCCAAGAAATGGAATTGTAAAATTAGATTTTGAATATATTTTATTATTCAAAAAGCAAGGACAAGCACCCAGACCGACCAAAGAGCAGAAAGAAAGCTCAGTAATGACAAACGAAGAATGGAATACTTATTTCAATGGACACTGGTATTTTTCAGGTGCAAAGCAAGACAAGCATCTGGCTATGTTTCCTGAAGAGCTTCCGCATCGTTTGATAAAAATGTTTTCATTTCCGGGTGAAACAGTTTTAGATCCGTTTATGGGCAGTGGAACAACAGCATTAGCTGCCCGAAACTTAAATCGTAATTCTGTCGGTTATGAAATAAATTCTGAGTTTATTTCAATTATAAAAGAAAAAATCGGCGAAGATGATGCTTTTATGAAAGTAGAAAAGGAAATTATTTACCAACCTGAACTCAAAACAGATTTTGATAAAAGAATAAATGAATTACCGTATCAATTTATTGATATGCATAAATTAAACAAGAAAATTGATGT
>CAZXTX010000317.1:0-1348 GCA_964643695.1 uncultured Mariniphaga sp.
TGGTCTTGAAACTGGTAAGAATATTTTTTAATTCGCCGCTTCCCAGTTCAAGATTGATGTTTCGGAATTTTACAGCTTTCAGGTCAATATCCGTATTAAGCGGTATTTGAATGTTATACTGACCGTTAATCAGAAAACCGTCCTTTAAGCTATATCCCAGTCCGAGTTTTTCAAGTTCAATTTTTATATCATTATTCAGAATTGTTGCAAAGAAATTATTCAGTGTGTGAAGTCTCAGTGTTAAAATAAGATTTTGAAGTTCTCCTAAATAACCCACATCAAAATTTCCTTCAGAATATCCCAAAAACAGTTTTTGAGGATAATTTTTGATAGTGAGTTCAGCAAGTTCAGATTTGAAAATTTCAAGCTCTTTTACCTCCTTTTTATCTTTTTGCCCTCTCTGGAAAAGAAGCTCCAGATATGCAGAAATTGCTTTTAAATTGCTTAGCGGCTGGGCTGTAATTGAAAAATCATCTTCTCCTGCCTTGAAAAAGAAACCCAGAATATCCTCTTCCAAATCTTTTTGAATTGTCCCGTTATTTTTCGACTTTTCCTTCAAATCAGGATTTAAGCTGGTATCGGCAGCAATTGATAAATAATGTTTTTTGCTTAAATTGAAATCAACACCAAACTTACCTCTGAAAACAGGAAAGAAATAGAGGCCCGATTCAACAACATCGTCACCGTCCTCATCTTTTACCACTTCATTTTTATCATCTCTTACCTTTCTGTCGCCCACAAATGCAACAAGCATAAAAGATATGTCGGCAGAAAAATTATCGGATTTTACTTCATCTTTTCCGGGATATTCATAAAGTGTTACCGCTAAAAATTTGTTTTTGGTATCTAGTTTATAATCGGGGAGATGTATATTGTCCAAATCCCAATTTGGCATATCAATCAGTTCGCGCAGATAAGTTTTAATTGTGGGAGGAATTGCTTTGTAAAGATTGATGGCAAATTTAAGCCCGTCGCTCCATGAATTTATATCTTTGGCTTCTTCAGAAAGAAGTAAAATCCTCTTAATCAGTTCTACTGCATCCTTTGCTTTTTCTTTTATCTGTTCTGCAGTTTCCTTTGCTTCGTCATATGCCTTTTTTACATCATCAGCAAATTCTTCAACTTCATTGAATATCTCTTTGTATTCATTAAAATTGAGTTCATTAATTATGTTGTCAGTAACAAATTCTATAACTTCGGGTATCAGAACATTTATTGTCCAGTCTTTTACAGATTTCTCTATAACTGTTACAAAAGGTCTGATTAAGTTTTTATATATGCTGTTTTTTAATTCTGTCCAGTATTCGGCAAAAACATCAGTAATAAACGCTTTAAGTTTTTTATTGTA
>CAZXTX010000317.1:1448-3600 GCA_964643695.1 uncultured Mariniphaga sp.
GTCGGTAATGAAGCTTTCAAATTTCGCAAAAGTTCGTTTTACTTCAGTTGTTAGCGGATTTATTTCATCTTTGATTTTTTCCCTTACCCGTATCAGAAGTTCATACAAAAGCTCCTTAATGGAATTAAAATCGGGGATATCATCGTTAAATGCACGCACCACATCCAAAATTTCCGACAGAAGTTTTTCCGCATCATCATAATCATTTATGGAGTATATACTCTTTATATAATCGATTGGATTAGTAAATATATTTTCAAGTTTTTTCCATTCAATTACATAGATATCCACAGTGGGACACATTGATTTAAGGCTGTCAACACTGTTTTTAATTTCCTTGTTTATTTCCTGAATGGTTTTATTTGTATCGCCAACGACATTGTTTGCCTTGTTGATAAGATTATTTACCTCGCCTAAGTTGATTTGCGGAATTGCAGGAGAATTCGGAATATATTTCGCTATTTCAATGGTTCTGGTATCAATTACTTTCAGAAAATCCAGAACGGCATGTATGCGGTTAAATATGGTGCCAATCTGATTGTAGCTTCCCAAAGCTTCATTTATCAGCTTTTCAAGTTTGCTTTTGGCTATTTTATACTGAACCTGCAATTCGGTTGAAATCTCTTTAACAACTTCTCTTCCTGCTTCTTTTGCCTCGTCAACAAGTTTTTTTGTTTCTTCTTGAATTTTCTTCTCTAACGCTTCAATCTCTTTTCTGAGTGCTTTGATTTGTTCGATTATCTCATCCGCACTTTTACCTATTTCTTCCTTAATGTCATTTTTAACTTTATCCAGATTGTCAAGAATGGCGTCAATATCATCTGCAAAAACTTCTTTGGCATTGTTTAACAGTACAACAAGAATATGATCCAGAATTCGTTCTGCAAACTGTTTGTTAAAGTATGTAGTGTCCAGAAACTCACCAAAATCTTCAAATTCCTTTTGAAGTTTCGCTGACTCAATATTCCTGAATTTTTTTATTATTGAAATTAAATCAAGTACGAGATGAATAATTGCCGATATTTTCCCGGAACCTTCACCAAAATCCAGTTCCAATGCAAAATTATTGCCGGTATATGATAAGCCGGTGATGGAATTAAGGTCCGGGTCATCATAGAACTCTGCTGCATTTACTATGTTCTTTTTATATTCACTTGATTGAGTTTCTTCCATGAATTCCTGAGCAAGGCTCATCCAGTCGGTTTTACTGTCCGAAAGTTCTTTAATGGCTTCACTAAGGCTGATGGTTGCAGCAATAATGGCCTTAACAATATCTGTCAGTTCTTTATTTGCTTCAAATGATGAAATATCATATCCCAGTCTTGTAAACAGGGTTTCAATAAATTTTCCTATCGGAGTTTCTCCCGGCTTTAAATTGTTTTTGAAATTTTCGTAGGTATAGTTGCTTTCATCCGTAAGCTGCGGAAGATAAGATTCCATATCCTGAAGAAAATCTTTCAAAAGTGCATCTTTGGTTTTGGAAAGTACAGTTCCCAGCTTTGATAAAATTTTTTCAACTGTGGTTTCTGTGGTATTGCTCTCTTTTATTCCGTTCATGGGGTGTGATTTAAATGAAATTTGTTTTTAATAAATAATTTGAAAGCGAAAGTTGCCGGATAAATAGTAAAATTTAAGTTTTCTGCAGCATTTTGTTTTTAGCTTCGAAAAGCAAAAGTTATGTTCTAATAATTTCTTTGTTTCTTTAAGAAAGGATAAGAAAAAGGATGTTTTTTGTCCGGGAAAATAAATCAGAGGGTTTAATTTATAGTTAAATGAAAATTTAATCAACAAATGTTCAAATAAGAATAAATTGCAATGATATTTAAAAAAAGCCTTAAAATTAATAAAAACAGGAATCAGTGTATGTTTTTTGGTTATCATTGGTTTTGATTTATGGTTATACAATTATATTAAAAATAAATCCATTTTAAAAATATTATCTAAAATATATTTTAGGTAATATCTGATTTGTTCTACCTAAAAATCAGAACGGCAATGAGTTATATGTTAAATATAATTTTAGAAAAATCTTGAAAACAAGTATTCAATCTTAGAAAACGGGAGTTATTTATCAAAATGTACGGCAGAAAATTATATTGGCAGTTGTATTGATTGTTAAACAGCAGAAAAAAAATTACTTCCCGATACAAAA
>CAZXTX010000318.1:0-3599 GCA_964643695.1 uncultured Mariniphaga sp.
TTAAAAAAGATTTCAACCTGTTTGTAAAATATAATTTTCAGTTGTCGGAAGAGTTTACGCTGTTTGCCGATATGCAGTTTCGCCGGATTAACTATTTTTTAGCCGGGATTGACGATGATTTGCGTGACATAGGGCAGGAGCACAATTTTAGCTTTCCCGATCCTAAGCTTGGAATTAACTGGCAGCCCGCCGGAAATCAGAAACTGTTTCTGTCGTTTGGAAAGGCAAGCCGTGAACCCAACCGTTATGCATATACCGATAACAGGGAAGGTACTGAGCCACCGGTTTTTGAAATATTGTACGACTGGGAAACCGGATATGAATACCGGATGTCAGGTTTTTCCGCGAACGTTAATCTGTATTGGATGAACTATAAAGACCAGCTGGTACTGACAGGTGAAATAAATGATGTTGGCAATCCACGGATGGTTAATGTTGAAAAAAGTTACCGAAGGGGAATTGAACTTCAGACAGGTTTGTCGCTGACAAGAAATCTGAAATGGATTGCAAATGCGACATTCAGCAGGAATAAGATTTTAAACTTCACGGAATATGTTGACAACTGGGACACGGGTGAGCAGGAGCAGATATTTTTGGGAACAACGGATATAGCCTTTTCACCGAATGTTATTGCCGGCAGTCAGCTGTTGTACGAGCCTCTGAAAAAGCTGAATATCGGATTGTTGTCATCATATGTGGGCAAACAATATATTGACAATACTTCGGGCAGCGACCGGATGTTGAATGCCTATTTTGTCAGCAGTCTGAATGCGGATTATTCCGTTCACACCGGATTGTTTGATAAAATTGTGTTTCGCCTGATGGTTAATAATATTTTCAACAGCGAATATGAGAGCAATGCTTGGGTTTATTCCTATTTATTAGGGGGCGAACGGTATAAAATGGACGGATATTTTCCGCAGGCAGGAAGACATTTTATGGTTGGGATTGACCTGAGTTTTTAAAGGTTTTATTCTAAAATTACCTTTCCTTCAATTTCAACTAATAAATCTGCCCTGCAAATATCTGCAATGATATAGACCACAGGAAGATTGCCGTAATATTGCTTAAAAACTTTTTTAACTGCCGGAAAATCCATTTTGTTTTTTATATATACCCGTGCGTGCCCGTAAACCGGCCTGAATGAATTGTCAGAAATATTTGCAAGAACCTTGTCTGAATATAACTGCTGAATGTTTTTAATAGTAATTGCTGTTTGCTTTTCAGTATCTCCGGTTCCTTCCGTTTTTTCACCTTTTATTGATGCGGTTCCGGAGATAAAAACCTGCTTTTTATCAAAAATTTCAAGAAACCGTGCCCGTTCAAACTTTGGAGTTGTTTTTATTTCGGAGTTGTTTCCCACCAGCACTTTTTCACTGTAACAGTGAGCTGCAATTTGTCCGGGATTATTTAGCGGCAGACTGCATGCCCCGGGTGCATCCGTTGCCACAAATTCTATTGTTACGCCGCCATGTACGGTGCCTATTCCGGTTGCAGCCGGAAAACCGGTTTCGGCAAAATGGTCTCCATAAAAGCTGCTTCTCACATTGTTAAATTCCTGATAACGCTGTCTGCCTTCATCAAAACCGGTAATGTTTTCAATATAATTCCACTGTCTGATTATTGACCCGAATGATATTCCGGTACGGCTGAGCATGCCGGCGATAGTTCCGAAAACTGTTTCTGAATTTTCTAAGCATCCGGCAGATGTGTATGACTGGGCATTACCGATTAACACTTTTGCATTTTCTCTTTCAAACAGAATTGCCGAGCCGTTTTCTTCTTCAATATGTTCGTGTTTCCAAAGTCTGTCATCAAAATAGAATGCTTCGGCCACAATGCTGCACGTAAGCGGTTCCTGAGAAAAAAGTGCACAGATTGGTGCTGTTTCGAACGGCTCCTTTACTACTTTGTTTAACAGCTTGTTAAGCTCAGTGTAGTCGTTTGAACTTTCGGTTCCGGCAAAAAAGTTCAGTTTATATATTCGTTTTTCCGAATTAAGCTCTTTCAGTTGATTGATGCAGTTGCTCAGCTGACTTTCAAAAGGTGCGTTTCTGTTTTTTGGTTGTAAGTATGTTCTTCCTCCGTTTAAAAAGTGCATTTGTGCCGTTTAAAATCAGTAATTTCCTTCAGCTTCCGAACCGTCCAAAACTGCTTCGGTTGAGCCTATTCCGAGTCTGTCAACTCCCTGTTTCAGAAAAGCAACTGCATCTTCCCAGGTGCGTATTCCGCCTGATGCCTTTACTTTCATTTTGCTGCCAACGGTTTTTATCATCACGTCAATTACTTCCGGCGTAGCTTTTCCTGGCCCGAATCCGGTTGAGGTTTTTACGAAATCTGCACCTGCATTATATGAAATTTCACTTGCCTTTGCAACCTGTTCAAGGGTGAGAAATCCTGTTTCCAAAATTACCTTTACCAAAACCCCCGATTTGTGTGCAACTTCAACAACAGCAGCAATATCGGCCTTCACATAGTCGTAATCGCCGCTTAAAAACTTGCCGATATTCATCACCATGTCAATTTCATCGGCGCCGTCTTCAACTGCCTGTTTTGCCTGAAATGCCTTTACTTCGGTTGTGTCTGCCCCGTGCGGAAAGCTCAGCACACACGAAACTTTAACACCGCTTCCGTCAAGCAGTTTTTTTGCCTGCTTTATGTCACTTGGCCTTACACACATGCTGAATACCTTGTTTTCAATGCTCAGCCGGGCATGCTTTTGTAAATCTTCATCGGTAAAAAACGGTTTTAATACCGAATGGTCAATTGTTCCTGCAACTTCTTCACGTTTCATATCTGTGTTTTTTTATTCTTCCATTTCTTTTAAAATCTGCTCCACCTGTTCACTTGTTTTAAAAAGCTTGTCCTTGCATATTTTCAGAAGTTCTGAAACACGCTTAACTTTTTCTGCAAGCTCGTCAACATCAAGCTCGTCATTCTCAATCATTTCAAGTATCTCTTCAATTTCTGAAACGGCTTCACTGTATGTTATCTTTTTTGTTGCCATTATACTCTTTTTTTAAGATTTTACTTTCTGTTTTTCCGTCATAAAACCGGGTTTCAATAATGTCATCCGGGTTAAGGCTGTTTGCTGATTTTATAATTTTTCCATTTTTCAAAGTTAATGAAAAACCACGTTTTAAAATATTTTCCGGGTTCAGCAGCCGCACTGAGTTTTCATTTCTTAAAATTCGCTCTTTTTCCTTTGTAATGTACCTTGTTGTGTTGTAATTCAGATTTCTGTTTAAGCTGTTTATTGCGGCCGATTCTTTTAATAATGATTCGTTTGAAACGCGTTTTAGTATTCGTTTCAGTTTGCCGATATTATTTTGGTTTTCAATTTTCCATACTGCCACAACCGATTTAAGAGTGTGTCTGAAGCCGCTGAGTTCATGTTTTTTATCGAATGAAAAACGGTTTACACTACTTTGCAGATTGTTTGTAATTTTAATCAGCAGTTTGTTTTTTTCACTGATAAACGAATTCACATATCGTTGCAGGTTTTCTGCAATGTCTGTAAGTTCTTCCTGTCTGTTTTTAAGAATACTGCCGGTCAGGTCAATAAATTCATCTTCAATCATTTTAAGCCGGTCATGAAA
>CAZXTX010000319.1:0-3597 GCA_964643695.1 uncultured Mariniphaga sp.
ATCTTCCGAACATGACTGGGCAACGCCCAGTTCAAGCCAAGTCATACTATGACTTGAAGTCATGGTATGACTAAAGCACCTTGTAATGCTGTCCCTAAAATCGATGCAGGCATACAATTGTAACGCGTGATTTGTTTAACAAACAATAATATTTCGGTACTACGTACCTCTGATTTATTTTGTTATTTCAATTCTACAAATATTTCGCGGCTCTGCCGCTTTTGCTGGTATGCAACTTTTGCAGTTGAAAACAGAGGGGCGTAATCCTGAAACATCGGCAGACAGGTTTGCGAAAAAAAGACTTGTCAATATACAATACTTTTCGGCAAGTCGGAAAAAGCTCTGATAACGTCAGATAAATATGAATAAACACATGATTTCAAAGCATGTATTTTAATATCTTTCAATCTTGCTGAAAAAGAAATCAGATTCAATAACGGCATTTTCATCGCTGTCGGAGCCGTGCACCGCATTTTGCTGGAGACTGGTACCATAAAGCTTCCGGATTGTTCCTTCTGCTGCATTTTCGGGATTGGTGGCACCAATAAAATTTCTGAAATCTTCAACCGCATTCTCCTTTTCAAGAATAATTGCAACAATGGGGCCTGAACTCATAAATTCCACCAGTGATTCATAAAATGGCTTTCCTTTGTGTACGGCATAAAAAGCACCGGCCTGAGCAGCTGTAAGCTTTGTAAGCTTCATGGCCTTAATCTGAAAACCGGCTTCGGTTATCATTTTTAAAATTGCACCTGCATAGTTTTTTTTGAATGCTGTGGGCTTAATCATCGTAAAAGTTTGGTTTCCTGCCATATCACAAAGTTTTTATAAATTTAATGCTGATGCAATATTAGCAAAATTTGACGAAAGATACCTTTGCCTGCCATTCAGATTTCTTATCTTTGTCAGTTCATTTTTTTTATATTTTGAAAAACACTGAAAATGAAATATTTAGCTCATTAGGAGCATTAATTGAAGTTCCTAATCAGAATATAACTGTGGTAACACATGAAAATCCCGATGGCGATGCAATAGGTTCTGCAATCGGGTGGGGTGAAATTCTTAAAAATATGGGGCATAATGTCATAATTATAGTTCCAAATGATTATCCCGCTTTTTTAAACTGGTTTTCTTCCGATATTGAAATTATCA
Organism: uncultured Mariniphaga sp.; assembly: GCA_964643695.1. Lineage (GTDB taxonomy): Bacteria > Bacteroidota > Bacteroidia > Bacteroidales > Prolixibacteraceae > Mariniphaga. The sequence goes on from CAZXTX010000319.1 coordinate 1,153, forward strand.
ATTACGAACGGAAAAACAGCAGAACCAGAAATATTCTGAAAGAGTCCGATATTTTATTCTGCCTCGATTTTAATGAGCCAAAGCGTACTTCAAGACTTCACAAGTTTGTGGAAAGTTTTTCAAATCCGAAAGTTCTGATAGACCATCATCCTTATCCGTCCGACTTTTGTGATATTATGATTTCGGAACCGGAATACAGTTCAACATGTGAGCTGGTGTTTGAAGTGATTCATCGTTTGGGGCTTGAAAAACACATGAATGTAAATGCAGCCGAGGCACTTTTTACCGGAATAATGACAGATACCGGGTCATTCAGCCACAATATATCAAGGCCCGCCACTTTCAGGGCTGTTGCTAAACTTATTGAATACGGAATTGATACCGAAAAAATTCATTCGGCTGTGTATGATAACTTTTCAGCTAACCGCATGAGGCTCCTCGGCAATAGCCTTTCTGAAAAAATGAAGGTTTTTCCCGAATACCGTTCGGCAGTTATATGGCTCTCTTTAGAGGATTTGGATAAACACGATTTTCAGCCCGGAGATTCTGAAGGATTTGTTAATTATCCGCTTTCAATAAATAATATTGTATTTAGTGCGTTATTTATGGAGAGAAAAGACCATGTGAAAGCCTCATTTCGTTCCAAAGGAAGTTTTGCATGCAATGTTTTTTCAAGAGACCATTTTTCGGGAGGGGGCCATTTGAATGCTGCCGGAGGTGAAACAAACCTGTCACTTGAAGAGGCAGTTGAAAAGTTCACGCAACTTTTAAGTGATTATGAGAGTCAGTTATTGGAAACAAAAATTTAATATTAAACAAAAATGAAAACTAAAGTTTTAAAAAATCTTATTCTTGCTGCCATAATTGCTTTGGCAGTTTCTTCGTGTTTTAAAAAGGGCGATGAAAAAGTTTATACCGCTGAAGAAGAGAAATTGCTTAGAAATGAATATTTGAGTAATCTGGCTGCAAAAGGCCATAAAATTGATACAACCAATAATGGTGTATATTATGTAATTACAAGAAAAGGTGAAGGTGATTTTGCAAAAACCGGAGATACTTTAACAATAGGTTATGCAGGTTATTTTGTTGACGGCTCAATGTTTGATGCATCGGAACTGCATTACACTGATGGGAAAATGAAATTTGTTTTAGGTAAAGACCGTATGGTGGAAGGTTTTGAAGAGGCAATGACGGTTTTAAACAAAAATGCCAAGGCTGAATTTGTAATTCCGTCTGAATTAGCTTATGGAAGTCAGGGCTCATATGGAATGCCGCCATATCAAACACTGGTTTTTGTAATTGAAATGTTTGAAATAAAACCGTTATAATTTATCACAGATTAATCAGAAAACAGATGAAACGCATTGCACTGATATTTTTTTCAGTTATGCTGGCTGCAGCATTTTTTTCCTGCAAGGAAAACAGTCTTGAAAAACAGAGAAAAAACGAATTAAAAAAACTTGACGAGTATATTCGTGCACACCATGCCGAAGTTAAACGCAAACCATCAGGTTTGTACTATATTCCAATTAAAGAAGGAACCGGTGATTCAATAAAAATCGGTTATAAAGTGCAGGTGTTTTTAACAATTAGTTCATTAGACAGCCTGAAGCAAATAAGTACCGGAAATTATGAACCGCTTGAGTTGGTTGTATATCCGCCTACCCAGCTTTCATCGGGAGCAGAATCGGTAGATGAGTTGAAAGCATTGCACGAAGCTCTTACCTATATGAAAAAAGGTTCAAAGTCACATTTGATATTCGATTCCCAAATCGGATTCGGACAATACGGTGCATATGGTTTTGGCGGTTTTACCCCGCTTATGATGGATGTTGAAGTTTATAAGGTTTATCCTACTTCTCTTCCATCCGAAGAATAAAACTAACCCTGTTTTATAGGTAATGTCAGGTGCAGGACTGTTAAAGAAACTGTTGCCGGGCTTTATTCCGCTTTTTGTATTTATTGCAGCAGATGCCATATGGGGAACAAAAACCGGATTAATTGTAGCCGTTGGGGTGGGTATTGTTGAATTTGCGTGGGTTGCCATTCGCGAAAGGCGGTTTGACAAATTTATTCTTGCAGATACTCTGCTTCTTGTTATTCTTGGTGCAGTATCTATTTTACTTGACAACGATTTGTTTTTCAAACTTAAACCAGGCCTTATCGGGCTTGTTCTTGTTGCAATTCTTGCAATTTCCGCTTTTTCAAAAATGAATATTTTTGAGCTGATGGGGAAGAGGTATCTCAAAGATATCAGTTTTGACGATTCTCAGATTAGCCAAATGCGAAAAAGCCTGAAAACTCTCTTTTATATTTTTGCATTTCACACCATTCTGGTTTTTTATGCAGCTTTTTTTCTAAGTAATGAAGCTTGGGCTTTTATAAGCGGCGGACTGTTTTATATACTTTTTGGCGTTTATTTTTTATATGAAATTGTTTCAAAAA
>CAZXTX010000320.1:0-3596 GCA_964643695.1 uncultured Mariniphaga sp.
TCCAGAGCTTTGTATTCTCTTTGAATTTTCAGCTCTCCATACTCCAGTGTAAGATTTACAGAACTGTTTGACAGACTCCATATCAAAACACGTTTTGCGTTCGGATACCAGGCACATATTGCGGGATGTTCCTCTGTAACAAATGGAATATTGTTCTTTTTTAGAAAAGGTATCATATCTTTTTTCCATTTCCACAAAGCTTGCATATCTTCTTTAATGGCTATTCCACGGTTATTTTTTATTTCAACACCTTCTCTTACAAGAATATTTTGAATGTCAGTATGTAAATCCAGATGCAGGTAGTCTTCATCTGTCATAAAAATCCAGCCATCCCTGCCTTGTTCCGGTTTTTCAATAACCTCAAACGGAATGCCCGTTGTTAGCCAGAGTGAAAAAGGATTGTCTCTTCCCGTAAATCTTGAAGCTTCTCCCCAAAAATGTTTTAAAGGGCCTTTTAGCTGATATCCCGTAATTTTATTATGATGTTCACTTTCCTTTTTCATGGCAGCGGATAAATCAGTCCAGTGATTTTCAGGTATTGGTGTTAATCCGCTCATAAAAGTGGTGTGCCGAACATCGGCAATTGTAGATATTGTCAGTTTGGCACACATATTTTCTGCCGAGAGGGCATTGGCAGGGAAAGCCGTTGTTTCGCTCCATGCATTTGAGGGTTTAATAAACCGTCTGTGAAACAATACGGAAAACAACTCATCAGTCCATCCCTTTGGTTTTGACAGTTCATTATCGTTGAAGTGCCCCTCACCAACACGTACCGCTACATCAGGATAATCAGCAAAACGAATTCCTGCCTTTTCTGCTCCCAGATACATCACCATTATTCCAAGATTTCCCTGAAATGCCTTTTGTTGTATGTGATACGATTCCGTCATACGATCACAATACCAGTTAACCCAGTCTTTTAAAATTTCGGTTAACTTACGATTACGAATATTTTCCAATAGTTCATTCCAGTCGTATATACTGTAGCCTCCTCTTTTTAGAAAAAGTTCGCGGGTTGAATCGTCGAAACTTCCGCCGATTACACCCGGCAATCTTGCAATTCTGAAATCATCATCAACCATACATTGCTTAAAACCCATTTCAGAAAGCATTTTTAACGCATCTGCATTTTCATAATTTACGATGTCGTTAACTGAGGTGCCGGCATAGGTTTTTCCGCTGATATCAACAGTTCTTGGCCAGTGAGGAGGCGAAATCAGAGGGAACTCCTCATCGCCTGCATTAAGTGAATCTCCCGGATGCCCGAACGGAATGGTAATGGCAAAAGCTGACATTCCCTTTTTTAAAACAAGCTCCCTGACAAGTGCTATTTTTTTCTGATTATAGGGCCAGTAGCCATAAAAATATGTTGCAATCCAAATCGTACTAACCCCGGCTGAAGCCAGAATATTCAGCAATTCGGGATTTTTCAGAATGATATCCGGATTCAGGCATACGGAATAGTCTCTTACACTATTATCTTCTGAAAATCTGAAAAGACTTTCAGTTTTGCTGGTAATTAAGGGTATTGTTATAACGGGCAATACAGTATTAAGAAACTTGCGTCTCGATAATCTGAAATTGTTTGAAGAAATATCTTCCATTTAAAGGCCTTTATTGAATTTTTTCAAAAATGTTATCTGTTTAGTTTTAGCAATACCGGTTTCATTAATGATAAATCCGTTTTTACCGACAAGGTGTTGTCTTTTCGATGGACATTAAGCGGCATCCAGTTTCCATTAGCCTCTAATTGTGTTACTGCTGCATTTTTCCACTCCTGCGGCACATCAACCGACAGGTAGTCAAATTTGTCTAAACCAAGATTTATTGCAGTAACAATCATGTAATTACCGTTATTGCTTTTGTTGCAGATACAGAAAATATTCGGATGGTCATTTATAAAAACCGGAAGTTTTTCATTTCCGAGCCATTCGATTGTTTCCCTTACAAGTTCCTTTTTCTTGTAGTTGTAAACTGCCGAAGAACGGTTGCCCTGAAGGTTAAAAGCTGTGATGGCAACTCTGCCGCCCAGTTGATTTTCAAATCTTAAAAAGCCGGGGATTACCGGTTTTTCACCGGGGCCTAAAAAGTCGGTTAAAATTTCGGCACCGGGGTGTGGTTTCAGTTCATAAAAACTGCCGCCCTCGCTGCCGGCGGGTGCAAATATCAGATTGTACATCAGTTCGCCTTTTATGTTTTTGTGTCTGCTGATATCCCTGATTCCTTCATGACTGAAAACCGCCTGAGTACCGGGTGTTACATCGGTGCCAATCAGTTTTGAATAACCTTTCTGTGATAAAAACAAAAGCAGAGTGTCCGTCTAAAAGCAGCGGCCCCTGAAGTAACTTTTCAATTTCATCTTTACTTAAATAATTGAGGGATGCCCCGGAAATTACCTTCACTTTTCCCTCTTTTGAAGTGTATGGAATTCCAAATCTTCCAAGAATGTTGATCCACGGATTCAGGGGAGCACCGGGCCTGCCGCCACCATGGGCAGAAGTTAATGTATATGGCACGGCTGTATGTGCAAATGGATGGTGCATAATTTCGCATCCGGTAACGGGTGCATTCGCAACTTTATTCTTAAGTGCCGAGAAACGTTTCACCTCTTTTTTGAACATCTCCAGATAACCACGCTCCTCCAGCAGATTGTCCAGATATTGCGTTGAATAAAACAGGGAATCATCAAAACCATAAGTAAATGCAGCAGTCATAAAACTTCTGATTTTGGCAGATGACATGAAAAAACGGGTGTGCGGGTAGGTGTCCGATTCATGAATACATTCCACATCCTTTGGTATGTGCTGCCGCGAATAGAGAGCGTGGAATATGCTTGAAGGTATTGAAACCGGTTCGTCCGAAGAGTAGCTCGAACCATACAGCCTTGTTAAAGGCCGAGTTTTACCTGCAAAAGCTCTTGTAACCGCTTCGGTAAAATCGCCGTCAAAATCGGAAACACCCGACTGGCACAGTGACATCCGTGTTTCAGGTGCAACTTTGTCAACTTTTTCTCTGATAAGTTTTGCAAAATCAGCCAAAGTGTCGCGGCTCAGTTCTGCCCATCTTTTCCTGAGCCGTACCGATTCGGGATTTACAACTTTGAAGATTTCAAGTAACTCTTCCCTTGAATAGGTGTGGCCTTCCCGTTTTGAAAACTCGGTAAGGTGATATGGACAGAAACAGCCGAAGTTTATATTGTCGGGCGGCTGCCAGCTGAGTTCGTAATCATCTTCAAACTGAATGATTGGCGGCCTGGCAATTTCTGCAACAAGTGCCACATTGCTGCTGAATTCTTCTCTGAAAACCGGGTCAAGCGGACAAGCGGAATGTTTTGCCACACGTCCGCTGAGGTCGGTTATATACTGAAATCTGCTGTCGTAACCTGAGCGGATTGAAGGCGCACACCACCAGCCGATTTCAATGTCTTGCCCTTTCAGGGTGTTTTTTACATCCAGAATCATCTCCCCGATCTGCCGGTAAACTTCCTGTTTGGGAAATCCGGTAAGTATGGTTTCATCCATTGGTGCACAAAGCAGAAACCTTTTTAAGCCGTACTCTTTTCGCAGTGTTATTAGTTGTTGTACCATTTCGTCCTT
>CAZXTX010000321.1:0-3590 GCA_964643695.1 uncultured Mariniphaga sp.
ATATGATCTGGCACCAACAGTTGCCTGGCTTTTCGGTTTTCAGTTAAATGAATGGGTGTCAGGCAAAGCATTGACTGATGCTTTTACTCAATAAAAATGTCAATATTTTTATCTTTTTTATAAAATGATACTAAACATAATACATGCTAAAATAAAGAGTAATAATGTTTTAACTTTTTTCAAAATGAAAAAAATCATTTTACTAATATTTGTAATCGCACTAATATTTAATTCATGTAAAGAATCTGAAAAAAACTTCAGAAAAGTTAATCATGTTTTGGTTTTAGGTATTGATGGACTCGGAGCCCATGGTGTTGAGATGTCAAAAACACCAAATATTGATAAATTAATGAAAGGTGGAGCTTCAACACTTCATGCACGAACAGTTGTACCCAGTGTTAGCGGCCCAGCCTGGAGTTCTTTTATAACAGGAGCAACAGTTGAGCGTCATGGAATTGGCAAAAACGGATGGACAGTTGACAATAAAACTCTTGAACCTGTTTATAAAGGTGAGCATAATATGTTCCCGACAATTTTTGGAGAAATCAGAAAAAATTATCCTGATGCATATATCGGTGCAGTTTATCATTGGAGTGGTTTTGGGAAATTTATTGAGAAAGATGTCTGTAGTTTTAGTTTCACATGCGATACAGAAGACATTACCACTCAAAAAGCTTGCGAAATAATCTCAGAAAAAAAACCGGATTTTATGCTTGTTCATCTTGACAATGTTGATGGTGGCGGACATAGCGGAGGATACCGGTCTGAAGAATATGTAAGGACAATTGAAAAAACTGACAGTCTGATTGGAGTTTTTCTAAATACACTTGAAAATGCCGGAATACTTGATGAAACAGTAGTTTTTGTTGTATCTGACCATGGAGGTTATGGAACAAGTCATGGTGGCACACATCCGGATGAAATGATTGTTCCTTTTATTATCTCTGGCAAAAATGTAAAAAGTGGATATGTAATTGATCATCCTGTATTTACATATGATCTGGCACCAACAGTTGCCTGGCTTTTCGGTTTTCAGTTAAATGAATGGATATCAGGCAAAGCATTGACTGATGCTTTTATTCAATAAAAATGACATCAAGAAAATATAAATATAATTATTTGCCATTTTTTGTTTTATTATCTGTACTTTTTACAAATTGTACAGACAATATTGGCAATAATCCGGTCGATTATGTTGATCCCTTTATCTGTACTCAGGGTGATCATGGGCACTGGCTTCCAGCAGCTCTTGTCCCATTCGGACTGGTTGAACTTTGTCCCGACACATATCCGGGTAGTTTAATTGCTCACGGTGATTTGGCACATTCAGGATACGACTATTCTGACAATCAACTCCGTGGCTTTAGCCATTTGCACAGAGGAAGCTCAGGTGGCGGAAGTATTCATGATCGTGCCGGATATATATCTCTCCTTCCGTTCACAAAAGTGTTATCAGACACTTTTTTTGTAAACCCGGTACTTGATTTTGACAAAAAAAGTGAAACGGCAACTGCCGGATATTACAAAGTACATCTGACACAGCAAAATATTGTAGCAGAACTAACTGCTACCGAACGTACCGGTTTTCATCGTTATACATTTCTAAATAAAGATTCGGCCTGTTTATTCATTAATGGTGGTAAAAGAGGAAATTCTATTACATGTTCTTTAATATCGCCGACACAGATTGAAGGTTCAATGGGTAATCGCTACTTTGTTGCTGAATTTGATGCTCCGGTTGAAAATATTTCAGTGTGGAATGGTCAGAAACCTGAATCCGGAAGTTCTGTTCAATCTAAGCCGGGTGGCGGACTTATATGCCAATTTGGTAAGTTAAAAAATAATACACTTCAGGTAAAGGTAGGGCTTTCACTTACCGGTATAGAAGGTGCCAAAAAAAATTTAAATGCCGAATGCGATGAATGGAATTTTAATGCTACTAAAACAAAAGCTGAAACTGCCTGGAATGATATACTTTCTCTTATTCAGGTTAAGGGGCCTAATGAAGAAGATAAAACAATATTTTACACTGCACTTTACCATACATGTTTTCTTCCGCAAATCACAAGTGATGTGGATGGCCTTTATCATGGATTAGATAACAAACTTCATAAAGCAGATGGATATAATTTCTTTAATAACTATGCATTCTGGGATTCTTTCAGAACTAAATATCCTTTATACAGTTTATGGATTCCTAATGTTTACAGTGAAATAACCCAGTCATTACGTGATATATATCAGCAGGCAGGTAACTGGGATCCTTTTCCTGATAATGACCACCCCCCTCATGGATTCTGTTACCTGGTAAGGGGGAAAGGAGGATATCAGCCCTTTACAACCTGCCGTCACGAACATATGTTAATGGTTATGACTGATGCATACGTTAAAGGGTTGTTTACCTTTCCACTTGATACTGTTTATCATTATATGAAACATGAAGCCATGATTCAGATGCCTGAACGATATGACCAAATAGGATTTATTCCGGCACGCCCGGATCAAACCGGTGAATATGCCTGGGATAACTGGTGCATGGCACAAATGGCAAAAGAACTGGGTAAAGATGAAGATTATCATTATTTTATGAAGCGTTCTGAATATTGGAGGAATACATGGGATCAATCTATACGTTTTTTCCGAGCCAGAGCGGCTGACGGCACATGGCTCGATTTTCCAGAAGATCCAACTGAGAACCGTGAAAAATATACGTACGAGGGAAGCAAATGGCACTGGCGCTGGAATGTTGTTCATGATGTTCCTGCAATGATTGATGTACTTGGCGGAAAAGATGCTTTTTTGAAAAAGCTTGAATATTTTTTTGACAATAATCTTTATACAGCCGGAAACCAAATTGACCTTCATGCTCCTTTTCTTTTCAATATGGCAAGTGCACCATGGCAAACACAAAAATGGGTTTACAAAATTTTAAAGGAACCAATTATTCAGCAATACGGAACACATAATTTTTTTCCTGAGCCAATTTTTGACAGGATTTACAAAGCAACACCTGACGGATATCTGCTGGAAATGGATTGTGATTACGGTTGTATGGCAGCATGGTACAATATGAGTGCCATGGGGCTATACCAGATTTGCCCCGGAAATCCGGAATATCAGCTTACAGCTCCAATTTTCGATGAAATTAAAATATCGCTTAATGAAAAAATATATCCCGGAAAATCGTTTGTGATTAAGACACATAACTTAAGTCAGGAAAATATATATATTCAATCTGCAACATTTAATGGAAAAGAATATAAACATTCCCGGATAAAGCATGAAGAACTCGTAAAAGGAGGTGAGCTAATTTATCAAATGGGGCCTGAACCTAATAAAAGTTGGAGAATAGAGTAATACTTTAAAATATAAAATAAAAATTAGGAAAAGTGATATAATTTACTTATCTTCAATTTGTTACAAAAAATATATTAAGCAAAAAACTATTATTTTTCATCTGAAAAATAATAATAAAAAGTTGAAAAACCAATCTAAAGTTGTCAAGGCCTCGTTTACGGGTAAAAATATAACCAGGTATTCAGGTCTTAACACATTAGCAAAATTCATGAACAAACAAAATATTATAAAGT
>CAZXTX010000322.1:0-3568 GCA_964643695.1 uncultured Mariniphaga sp.
ATATTTTATACGAATTGTATAGTATAATCTTTACTTCAGGGGAATTCTGAGAAATCTCAATTATCTGTTGTATTTTTGCTAAAAACATAAAATATATGACAGACGATAAAAAAATCATCTTTTCGATGTATAAGGTGAGTAAAACTTACCCACCCAACAAAACTATAATAAAGGATATTTCGCTTTCATTTTTTTTGGGAGCAAAAATTGGTATAATCGGACTGAACGGTTCGGGCAAATCGACACTTTTGAGAATTATAGCCGGTGTGGATAAAAATTTTAACGGCGAACTGGTTTTTGCACCCGGTTATACTGTCGGATTACTTGAACAGGATCCGGTGATTGATGAATCAAAAATTGTTATTGAAGTGGTTAAGGAGGGAGTTCAGGAGGTGGTTGACGTGCTTGAAGCCTATGAGGAGATTAATTTAAAATTCGGATTGCCTGAAGTTTATGAAAATCCTGATGAAATGGATAAGCTGATGGCAGAGCAGGCAAAACTTCAGGAAAAAATTGACCGGTATGATGCATGGAATCTTGATGCCCGTTTGGAACGTGCCATGGATGCTTTGCAGTGTCCTCCTGATGACCAGCCGGTGAGTGAACTTTCGGGAGGGGAGAGGCGCCGGGTTGCCATGTGCCGCCTTTTGCTGCAGGAGCCCGATGTTTTGCTGCTGGATGAGCCTACCAACCATCTTGATGCTGAGAGTATTCACTGGCTGGAAATGCACCTTGCACAATATAAGGGAACTGTAATTTGTATTACTCACGACCGCTATTTCCTAGATAATGTTGCAGGCTGGATTCTCGAACTCGACCGCGGACAGGGTATTCCGTGGAAAGGCAACTACAGCTCGTGGCTGGAGCAAAAAGCCAAACGGCTGGAACTTGAAGAAAAAGGAAGTCATAAACGCAGAAAAACCCTTGAGCGGGAGCTGGAATGGGTTCGGATGTCACCAAAAGCAAGGCAGGCAAAGTCCAAGGCACGGTTAAACGCCTATGATAAAATGGTAAATGAAGATGTTAAGCAGAAAGAGGAAAAACTTGAAATTTTCATTCCAAACGGGCCGCGCCTTGGTGAAAAGGTAATTGATATGGAAAATGTCTCCAAACGGTTTGGCGACAGGCTCCTTTTTGAAAATCTCAGTTTTAAACTTCCGCGTTCGGGAATTATCGGAATCATCGGGCCTAACGGAGCCGGAAAAACAACTCTTTTCAGATTGATACTTGATCAGCTGGAGCCGGATTCGGGAAATATTGAAATTGGCGAAACAGTAAAAATAAGTTATGTTGACCAGACTCATAAAGCCATTAACCCTGAAAAATCTGTTTTTGAGGTTATTTCCGGAGGAACGGAAACTATTTTGTTGGGCAGCCGTCAGATGAATGCACGTGCTTATGTTGCACGATTCAATTTTACCGGAGCCGATCAGGAAAAGAAATGCGGAGTGTTGTCGGGTGGTGAGCGTAACAGGCTTCATCTGGCACTGGCATTAAAATCGGAAGGGAATGTTTTGTTGCTTGATGAGCCGACTAACGATATTGACGTTAACACACTTCGTGCACTTGAGGAAGGACTTGAAAACTTTGCCGGATGTGCAGTGGTAATTTCTCACGACCGCTGGTTTTTAGACCGGATAGCAACTCATATTCTGGCATTTGAAGGAGATTCACAGGCTTACTTTTTTGAAGGTTCTTTTACCGAATATGAGGAGAACAAAAAGAAAAGGCTTGGTGATGCCTCACCTAAAAGGTTTAAATATAAGAGATTACAGTAATTTTATTTGATTAGTAAAAGGAGATAAATTATGACGGCAAACCGCCCGTTGGCAGAAAGATTGCGTCCGGTAAAACTTGAGGATTATATCGGACAGGAGCATCTTGTGGGTGAAAATGCCGTTTTGCGTAAAATGATTGAATCGGGGAATCTTTCGTCAATCATTTTGTGGGGGCCGCCGGGTGTTGGAAAAACCACACTTGCAAAAATTATCGCAAACACTCTCGAACGTCCTTTTTACACTCTTAGTGCAATAAATTCAGGCGTAAAAGATGTTCGCGAAGTTATTGAGAAAGCAAAAAAGCAGCAGTTTTTCAGTCGCCCCAACCCTGTTTTGTTTATTGATGAAATTCATCGTTTCAGTAAATCGCAGCAGGACTCGCTGCTTGGAGCGGTTGAGGACGGAACCATAACATTAATCGGTGCAACAACAGAAAATCCTTCATTTGAAGTTATTTCACCATTGCTTTCGAGGTGTCAGGTTTATATTCTCGAATCGCTGAATAAAAGTGATCTTTTAAAACTTGTGAATATTGCCGCAGAAAAGGATGAAATTCTGAAAAACAAAGAAATTATTCTGAAGGAAGATACCGCCTTACTTCGTTTTTCAGGCGGCGATGCCCGCAAGTTGCTGAATGCACTGGAACTGGTTGTTATAGCTGAACAGAACGATACAATAGAAATAACCGATGATAAAGTGTCCGATATTTTACAGAAAAACCTTGCAATGTACGACAAGCAGGGAGAGATGCATTATGATATCATCTCGGCTTTTATCAAAAGTATAAGAGGAAGTGACCCTGATGCCGCGGTTTACTGGCTTGCACGAATGATAGAAGGCGGTGAAGATGTGAAATTCATTGCACGGCGGCTGTTGATTCTGGCAGCTGAGGATATCGGCCTTGCCAATCCCAATGCTTTTCTGCTGGCTCAAAGTACGTTTGATGCAGTTCATCAGATTGGTTATCCGGAATCGAGAATAATTTTATCCGAATGTGCCATCTATCTTGCAACCTCACCCAAAAGTAATTCGGCATACATGGCCATCGATAATGCACAGGCACTGGTAAAAAAAACCGGAAATCTCTCGGTACCGCTTCATATTCGCAATGCGCCAACCAAACTTATGAAAGAGATAGGTTACGGTAAGAATTATAAATATGCCCATTCATTTGAAGACAATTTTGCAGAGCAGGATTTTCTGCCTGATGAGATAAATGATGAGAGATTTTATTTTCCCGGAAACAACCAGTCGGAATATAAAATTTCAGAGAGGCTTCAAAAGTGGTGGGGTAAACGTTTTGGAGGAAAAAAATGATTGAACAGAAAGAAATAACTTTGCCGCAGTTCAAACGCGGATATCATCTTATTACATCGTTTATTGAAAAGAATCTGCCCCCTTTGCCCGAAAAAGGTTTGCTGCACATTATGGTTAAGCACACATCTGCCGGTATAACAATTAATGAAAATGCCGACCCGTCGGTGCGTACTGATTTTGAGTCGTTTATGAATAAAATGATTCCCGAAAATGATCCGGTTTATATTCACACTTACGAGGGCAGCGACGATATGCCGGCACACCTTAAATCTTCCGTTATTGGTGCCGAAATAACAATTCCGGTTACCAATCACCGCCTGAATCTGGGAATCTGGCAGGGTATATATTTTTGTGAGTTCAGAAATTATGGCGGAGTTAGAAAACTGGTTTTGACACTTTATTATTAGTCAATAAATATTTTTTCAATTCATATTTAACCTAATACGTTTTTAATTGTTTCGATAAAAACGACG
>CAZXTX010000323.1:0-3566 GCA_964643695.1 uncultured Mariniphaga sp.
CTGCACCTGGGAATCGCCGGCAGGAAGCTTATCGCCTCTGCTTGCAAACAGTAACTGCCCGGCAACAGTGGAATGGCGTGTTGTCAATCCTGACGGAACAACTTCGTCCGGTACCGATGATGTGAGCGGATACACTTTCCGTCCCGGAACAAGCACTGTTTATTACTCAATCAGGGAAAACACAAGCGGTCAGGAGTGGGATTGCAGCTTTAAAGTTACCGTAACCGACACTGAAAAACCGGTTGTAAACTGCCCCGGACCAATAGAAATAACAGCTCTTCCGGGAATGTGCGATGCCACAGTGGAACTTGAAATTCCCGGGTACACCGACAACTGTTCCGGTGCATCATTAACGGTAAGTTATGTGGTTTATGCACCGAACAACTCTGTAAGCAATGAAATATTTGTTACCGGAACTTCAACATATCAGTTCATGGCCGGAATAAACCGGGTGGAATGGAAAGTAACCGACAGAGCCGGAAACTATTCTGTCTGCTGGCAGACTGTATGGGTAAATGCAGATAAGGATGCACTTATACCCGATGCAGGGCCGAACTCCGTAATCTGCGAAAGTGATACATTCTTCATAACCGAAGCTGTGGTTCCTGAATATGCGGAAATAAAATGGACTACCGGCGGAACAGGTTATTTCGTGGATGAAACTGTTGCAAATCCGGTTTACATACCAAGTGAATCAGATATACTGGACAGCTATGTAATACTGACGGTTACAGCATCATCCTCATGTGCAAGTGCTTCCGACAATATGCTTCTGACAATCATTCAGACACCTGAGGTTTGGGCAGGTGACGATGCCGAAATATGCGAATATGACACCTACCGCCTAAACGGAAACATCAGTAACCGGACATACTCGGTGATGTGGGAAACACTCGGTACCGGAACATTCAGCAATCCGGAATCATTCAATCCGGTTTACACTCCTGGAGCGGAAGATGTTAAGGCAGGTTCTGTAATGCTTGTATTCAAGGGCATTTCGGCAGGGGCATGTAAAGATGCGGCTGACTCACTCACGCTGTTCATACACCGTCAGCCTGAAATTTTTGCAGGAAAAGATGCGGAAGTTTGTGAAGGCAGTTCATACACCCTTGCTGATGCAGCAATTACATACGGAAATACAGTTACATGGTCAACCAGCGGAACAGGTTATTTCTCGGATGTGAATGACATAAATGCCACCTACTTCCCGAGTCAGAGCGATATTCTGAACGGTTCTGTGGTTTTAACCGCCACTCATTCTCCCGACGGGCCATGCAAAGCCGTTTCAGGTAAAATGGTTCTTACTCTTTCACAAAAACCGGTTGTAAATGCAGGTTCAAACCTTTTTACATGCTACGGACAAACAGTTACGATTACCGATGCAGCAGCATCCGGTTACGCCACATTAAGCTGGACAACCGGCGGAAAGGGCGAACTGCTCAATCCGACATCACTGTCACCTTCATATCAGCCGGCAAAAAATGAAACGGGGGAAATTAAACTCATCGTAACGGTTACAGGTACCGGTGCATGTTCTTCCGAAACTTTTTCGGATGAGGTTATACTTACAATTTATGATGAACTGATTGCCGATGCAGGTGACAACGATACAATCTTCGTTAATTCAACTGCAATGCTCAGAGTATCGGCAGAAAACGGCTCGGGTTCATATTTCTACTCGTGGATACCCGAATCGATGGTGTTCGACAGTAAATCGGCATATACCGAAACTGTCAGGCTTTCATCATCGCAGGAGTTTACGGTAATGGTTAAAGATGCGATTACAGGCTGTGAGGCTGTAAGCAGTAAAACTGTATTTGTTGAAACGGATTCAGAAGATCTTCTGGAATTTTACAATGCATTTTCACCAAACAGCGACGGAGTTAACGATAACTGGCAGATTAAAGGAATTGAAAAGTTCCCGGATAATAAAGTACAGATATTCAACCGGTGGGGCGACAAGGTGAAGGAGCTTCACAACTACGATAATGTTTCGGTAGTGTGGCATGGCACCAATAACAGGGAAAAACTGCTCCCCGACGGTACTTACTACTATATTGTAACACTGAACAAGGCAGGCAGAACATTTACCGGCTGGGTTCATATACGAAGTGAAAATTAATTCCGGTGTGAAAAGATAATTATGTTGTATAAGAAAAAAAGAATATGATGAAAAAGATAATTCCGGCTTTATTGTTACTGATTAATTTAACGGCTTTTGCCCAGCAGGATGCTCTGTTTTCCCAATATATGTTCAACAAACTGATGGTGAATCCTGCCTATGCCGGCAGCAGGGAAATAATGACCGTTGACCTGCTTAACCGCTACCAGTGGATTGGAATTGAAGGTGCTCCCCGGACAATCTCATTATCGGCACACACACTGCTGAAAAATGAAAAGGTGGGACTTGGCGGATACATTTACCGCGATGTACTTGGACCTACTATTGACCAGGGGTTTATGGCAACCTATTCATACCGGATACGTACTGAAAACGGATGGTTCTCATTCGGTATCCAGGGAGGTGTCAAATATTTTGATTTCGACTGGAATATTATTAAGACCCAGTATCCGGACAACATGTTTACACCGAAGGATGTACGAAGAATTACGCCTGATGCCAACATTGGATTTTATTACCAGAGTACACGCTTTTATGCAGGACTGTCATCAAAACAGTTGCTGGAAAACGAATTCGGTGTTGCTGAAGTTGACGGTAAGTCGTCATTTTCGAGACTAACAAGGCATTTTTACGGAATGGCCGGCTGGGCAGTTCCGGTTAACGATAAAATGACTTTCAGGCCATCGGCTCTTGCAAAATATACGAAGAATGCACCTTTGCAAATGGATTTTAACGCCAGCTTCCTCTTCAATGATGTTTTCTGGCTGGGGGCTTCCTTCCGTACTGAAAAAGCAGTTGTGTTTTTAACAGAAATACAGATTACAAAATTTATGAGACTTGGTTATTCATTTGATTTGTATCTGAATGAACTGCAGCTGCACAACAGAGGTTCACACGAATTCAGACTCGGATTTGACATATTCAGAATGAATGAAAGAATGAAAACCCCAAGATATTTTTAAAAAGAAAAATTAACAGAGATGAAAAACATAAAAATATTATTGCCGGTTCTGCTTCTCGCTTTCAATTTTCAGGCTTTTTCACAGATAAAGAAAGCAGACAAACAGTTTGAACTTTTCCGATATTCTGAAGCAATTCCATACTATTTAAAAAGTGTCGAATCTGATAAAGCCTCAGAAAAAATCCATGCAACAGAGCGGCTGGCCGAATGTTACAGACTTACAAGCAATTTTGCCGAAGCCCGCAAATGGTACGAAAAAGCCGTACAAACTGAAGGTTCGGCTCCTGAAAACTATTTCCATTTGGGGCAGACACTCCGCAATCTGGGATTGTATAAAGAGGCAGCCGACGCATTTCAGGAATTTAACAAGCTGAAACCCGGCAATCCGGATGGTGAAAAATATTACCGGTTCAGCAAAGATATCCTTGAATGGCTTGACCTGCCGGAAACGGCAGAAATAAAAAATGCCGGAACTTTAAATTC
>CAZXTX010000324.1:0-3544 GCA_964643695.1 uncultured Mariniphaga sp.
TATAAATCCCTTCAAACAAATCTTTGATGTCGGAGGCGGCGACGGCTGAAAATGCAAGTCTTAAAATTCCGTTCAGGCTGATTGTGCCGATACTGTATTTGTCAAGAAGAGTCTGCCTTACTTTTTCACTGTCTAATCCTTCTGAAAGTTCGATGCACATAAAATAGCCCGAGTTAAAGGGAAGCGGCGTGAAATATTTTCTGTATTTTTCTTCTTTCAGTGCATCTTTTACAGCATTGTAGCGATTTTGCAAAATCTGATACTTTGTCTGTTTTTGCTGCTCATATTCTTCACTGTTATATGCAGTCAGCATCAGCGACTGTGAAATATTTGCCGCATTTGAAATGTTACCGCGAATTGCACCGGCTGTTTTTGCTTCAATGGCACCGTAAAGTTCTGTATTACCGCCTTTTATGGCATAAGTCATAAATCCTACCCTGAAGCCCCACACATAATCTTCCTTTGTTGCACCGTCAAGTTTTACTGCCAAAACATTCTCGTGAATATTTGCAAGGGATGAAAATATACTTTCACGCATAATTCCTTTTTCATAAACCAATCCGAAATATGCATCGTCAATAATGCACACAATTTTGTTCCCTTTTTCGGCAGCATTTTTAATAATTGAAACTATTTTATCGGCTTTTTTCTGTGTTGGTGTGTAGCCTGTCGGATTGTTGGGAAAGTTAAGAATCAGTATCTTTTTAGAAATTTCACCTTCATTTAGTTTGTTTTCAAATGCTTCTGTGTCGAACTCTTCGTTTTTAAAAAGGTTAAATTTTGTGATTATACCGCCATATCCGTTTGACATTGTCAGGTTGTAATTTCCCCAGAAAAGGTCGGGAACAATTATTTCGTCACCTTCATTTACAAACAGGTATCCGGCCATGCTGATGCCGTGTGTAAGAGCATTGGTAACTACCGGAAGGCTTATTTCGGTATTTTCCAGTGACGGATTCTTTTGATAAATCATGCTTTTCCACTTAGACCGCAAATCGGGACGACCAAAGCTTGGCGCATAAGGGAATACCAGCTCAGGATCAAGATTTATTTTTGAAGCAATGGTTTCCAGTCGCATCGGAGTTCCGTCGTCTTCAATTGCAGCACCAATTGTTGCATTTATACGGGTTCCCTTTGCTTCGGCAGTTTGGCCCAAAATTCCTTTTTTAGGAAAAAATATGCCTTTTCCGCGTTCGGACAACATTTCATAAACGGCAGGATTTTTTTGCAGTATAATCTGATTGAGTTCTTCAGCTTGTGGATTCATGTTTTCTTTTTTTATTTAATAATTTTAAAAAATCAGTTGTTTAAATTCCGGTGCAAGATAAAAAACAACATTTAAAATTTTTAAAGTTGTTGACATTTTGAGAGTTTTTTTTATAAAATACTAACATCTTTAACGCTAAGCAGGCAAAAAAGAACAAAAATGTAAAAAGTTAGTACTATAAGCTTCTTAAAGCTCCTACAATAATAAAAAAACCAAAAAGTGCGGTGAGTGAAGTTATAATTATAAAAAGGTTTTTTCCTTTTCGGTTTTTCCATTCAAGTATAAATGTCGGAATTGCAAGCAATCCCGATAAGAGAAAAGCGATGTATGCCGGTAAGAGTTTAACTATAAAAGGAATATCCTCAAAAGTTTCAATTTCAATTTCCATTTCTTCATTGTAAATCTCTTCTGGAGTTAAAAAATTGCTGGCGGCAAAACTGCCGTTCAATATTGTATAGAGTGAGAACAACCCCAGCAGGAGAAAAATTACACTGCCAAACATTTTAAATGTCTTTTTATGTTCTGCCCATCCGTAAACGGCGACAATTATTCCGGCAAAAATAAACCACTGGGGTATGGTGTATAAAATGGTATCCTGATTCATAGTACAAAATTTAAACAAAGTTGGTGAATTTTCTTTAATCGGAAAAGGATTGTGCTGAAGTGCTTTTATTTTTAATTTTGCTGTTTAATTTAAAAAAATCGTTGTGAAAAAATTAGAGATAGATTCTGGTGCAAAAGCTCTTATTTTCGATTTGGATGGAACCCTGGCAGACTCAATGCCGGTTCATTTTATAGCCTATAAAAATATTTTGTCAGATTACGGAATTGACTTTACACCTGAATTATTTGCCACCCTTGCGGGAATTCCGGCTGTTCAGACTATTGAAAGGCTTAACGAAATGTTCGGAACCAAAATGGACCCGTATAAAACCGGTCATTTGAAAGAAGCAGAATATGAAAAAATAATGCATTATATGAAACCGATTACCTCTGTTGTGGAAGTTGTGAAGGAGTATTACGGAAAGCTTCCAATGTCGGTTGGAACCGGCGGTTACCGCAGACTTGCACAAAAATCGCTTGAAATACTGGGACTTGATAAGTATTTTGATATTCTTGTTTCGGCTGATGATGTGACCCATTCCAAGCCGCATCCTGAAACTTTTTTGAAGTGTGCTGAGTTGATGGGGGTTGAACCACAATTCTGTCAGGTTTTTGAAGATGGCGAACCCGGAATAAAAGCTGCCGAGGCTGCCGGAATGATACCCACACTGATAACTGATTTTTATGAAGTAACTATTGGGAGAGAGTTATGACTGTTTTTAAAAAATATTTTCAGAACTCGGTAAATGAGATTTTGAGAAGTCTTAAAATTACTCTGGTTCTTATCATAATTACAACTTCTTCGTGCGGTCAGTCAGAAAAGGCTGATTTTGATAATTTAACAGTGGTTTTTTATAATGTTGAAAATCTGTTTGATATTTATAAAGAACCCGGAAAAAATGATGCCGAGTTTACTCCTGACGGAAAAAAGGAGTGGGACAAAAAAAGATATAAAAAGAAATTGTCTGATATAGCAAGGGTTATAAGTGGTGTAAATAAAAATGATTTACCCGAAATTGTAGGATTGTGTGAAATCGAAAATGAAAATGTACTGAAGGATTTGGTAAAGACCGGTTCGCTGACAAAAGGAAAATACAGTGTAATTCATTATGACAGTCCCGATTCAAGGGGAATTGACTGTGCATTAATATACAGGCCTGCCGAATTTAAAGTGACTGATCATTTTAAAATCCCCATACGCGAAAAAGGTAAAACAAGGCAGACACGTGATATTTTGTATGTGAAAGGAAAAACAGTTACCGGTGAGCTGTTTCATGTTTTTGTGAATCACTGGCCTTCAAGGGTGGGAGGTGTGGCAAATACTGAGCCGCAGAGAATTTCGGTTGCCCGTATTTTAAAATCAAAAGTTGATTCGGTAATGACTGCAAATCCCGATTCACATATTATCGTAATGGGCGACATGAACGATGAACCTGTTGATAAAAGTCTGTATGAAGTGATGGGAGCAAAACGTCCTGCCGATTTAGGTGCTAAATTGGTAAATCTTATGTTTCCTGAACATGAAAGCGGGAGGGGGTCATACAACTATCGGGGCAGCTGGGATATGCTGGATAATATCATTGTTTCGTTAGGGTTGCTTAATTCCGGAGGATTTAGGGTAACTGACTCAAAAGGGTTTATATATCGAAAACCGTGGATGGAATATGTTAACAG
>CAZXTX010000325.1:0-3535 GCA_964643695.1 uncultured Mariniphaga sp.
TTAATAATTTCAATATCCTGACAGGTCAGAACATTGTAAAACAACTGCAACTGAAGAGCAAAAAGCTTTAACAGAGCCTGATATTCCTTACTGTCCGGCGTACCTGAAAGTTCAATTATCATTTTCGAACTATCATTAAAAACTTCATAAAACAACTTGGTTAAACCATTATTATTTTTTCCGTTCAGGTAGTTTAATGTATCATCAAGAACACCTGACTTATATTCGTCCGTCCCACCGTAAATTTGGCTTGTTGAAATCCAGACAGGAACAACATAATTAGAACGCTCTACATAAAGATTCTGAAGAATTTCCAAATCCTTTCTGATGATACTTGAAGTATTCTCTATACAATTTTCAACCGGCCTGGTAGTAAATTCAATTACTCTCGTCTGAACTGAGCCACAGTATTTACTGTTAGCCGCAAGCGACAATTTCCATGATGTCGGGCTGCCAGGCACAAGCTCAATAATAAACGGTTTATTATCCGGACTTTCAAATTTGTCCTGATTTATATACCAGATATAGGAATCGGCACCTGTTGAATTATTGGTCAAAATCAGCTGGTTTCCATCCTGTTTTGGCTCGAATAACGCCTTTGGCACCGGATGAACAGTAACTGTTATCCCTGAATCTTCACCATTTACCGTAAAAGAATGAGTTCCAACCCCCGCTTTTGCCGGTATAAACAGATAATGTGCATTAGCATCCCTCTCAACTCCTTTTCCTTCAATTACAATTTTGGCATCATCGGGTATAACAGAAAACATAATGCCTTCCCTGATATTTTCACAGAAATCACGTCCGTCCAACTCAACGGAAATTTCTGTTTTCCTTTCAAGCTGAATTTCTTTTTCGGCAGTACCGGCACAAAGCGAGTCCTTACGGGTTACAATCAGCTTAACCAAAACAATATCAGCATCATTTTCCGGAGTTTTGTATTGATGAGCCGGCCTTATTTCAGCAGAAAGCGGGCTTCCGTCACCGAAATCCCATAAAAATCCCGCTCCTTCAATATCGCCCTTTGGCGCAAAAGTTATTAAATTCTGTAAATCAGAACTCCTTCTGAAATCAAAATCAACCTCCGGCTGTTTAAACACCGTTAATTCTGCATCGGTAACCTGATTGTTCACAGTAAAGTGAATTGGCTTTCCATAAAGTTCCGGCGGAAATTCTTTTGGATTAAATACTATTTTCTGATTACTGATATTCATACCTTTAACTTCCGTATCTGACAAAATTTCGCCATCCTTCGGATAAACATCATATTGAATTTCGTTTTCTTTTCCAAGACACAACACATTCTTTTCAAGACGCAGCCATGCAGGTGGTTTCTGAACAATAAAATTGACCGGAGTACAACCTGAACAGCACATATAAGGAAGTGAAAAATCAGCTATTACCGTATTGTCGGGAATATCGGAAACAAACTGTATTCTGTCTAACAAACCTGTACGGTAATCCTGAATTATACCCTGAAGTTCCTTTATTTCCTTTGACTCGGCAGTAAGTCCGGTTGCTTTCTGAAGCGACTGTTTGTAATTCTCCAGTACTTCAATGTATTGCATTTCTGCTTTAGGTGAAACCTTTTCAAATGTAGGAATTGTCAAACCTCCCTGAACAACTCCTTTACCGGCTATATCAATCTTCTCAGATTCCCTTATTAAACCGGAAGTTACAGGTCTTTCTGCTATTATGGACAAACCGGATCCGGCAACTCCGACAATCGTGCCGGTATTTTTTGTTTTATTAATGTAAACCAATATGAAAGTTCCTCCCGGCTTAACTCCCGCTTTATGCTCAAGCCCGGGATGATTTTTTATAAATTCGGAAAAACTGAGGCCTGAAATAATTTTCTTTTTGCGATTTTCAATTTCTTCCAGCAAAATATTCAGTTTCACATCAGAGCAGCATATTCCGGCAAGTTCGGTAATCAGCACAGCAATAATCGATTTTTGTTCGGAAGTAAGTTTTGAATTCTGAAATTCCTGTTTAAGTTTAGCGGCCCTATTACATAATTCCTTAAGCGAAATCCGGTAATCATTTACTACCTCTGCAGTTACTTCTGCCAAAACAGCAGGTATTTTTCGTGAAAGAATATGTGTATAAGCCATCAGTTCAACAGAATCTTCCAGAATGAGTTTTTTCATTTCGGGATCTTTATCCCATTCTGCAATATCAATACTCTTGTTTATTTCAACCTTTGCACCGGCAATAATATCATTTACAGAGCCTCCGCCGGTTTTATCAAATACCGTTTTCATCTGTTCCCCAAGTGTGTTTTGCTGAATAATCAGATTGTCCGGTACCACATTGCTTTTTTGAGTGAACTGTTTGTAAGCAGCAGCACTTCCGGTTGTCAATGTTAATTTTTCATATTGCGGTGCTACCGGTGAATATACAGTTCCAAGCTGCTGCAGTTCTTCCTGTTTTACCTGATGAACCGGTCTTGCCCCCGTTAAATCGATTTTACCATAAACTCCTGCTATATTTGAAACACTTATACCCGGTTCGGCAGTACTGAAACCTGAAAACAACTTTGAAACCTCTGCAAGAACACATTCCTGCTCGGCAGTCCACGAACGAAGAAGAAGATTCAAATCCTGAAATTCACACTCATAATCATCAATGTTAAGATTCTCAGTATTAATATTTAGAGAAAGCACCTTAACATCAAACGGAAGCCCGTAATTTTCCTTTATGTCCGATATTTCCTCCAAAGCTGTTTTATAATGTTTTCCCTGATGGCCTTCGATCCTGAAAAAGTTAAAACCATCGGTATTAAAAGCCAGCGGATTCTGAATCTGAGGTAGATTTGACAATTTTTCACGGTGATAACCCAGATTTTTCATCTGATCCGACATTTTGGTTTTCGAATGATTCCATGATTTTAGCAATCCTTCATCAAGATTATAATAAAATGGAATTGCCCGTTCGCCCAATTCTGTACCCGTTAATGACGGAGTAATTCTTGTTTCGCCGGTTTTAAAAGCATAGCCTTCAGCCATTTTCAGAAGTCTTGCAACAAGGGTTCTGCATTTGTCAATCCTGTCTGATCCGCATGACAGTGCCGGCGATTTATAAAAATGATGCCTGTATTGTTTGGGCTCCGTATTAATTTCAATCAGATTGCCGAGCAGCAGGTGTTTTGGAAAAGCCTTGATATCAGGAAAACATTCTTCCTTTAAAGAAAGCAGCAATCTTCTTATTTCATTCCAGGTATCTGCCAGGTCCTTAATGAAATCATATCTGTACTGAAAATCAACCGGAGTTTTTGCGGATGTATATGCAAAAATATTTTTAAGATTTGACTGAAATTTATCAATTTTATCCTTTAAATCATCTAATTGCAAAACTTTTCCAAATCCTTCATAAAGACGGGCAACTCCTTCAATTAAATTATTAATCAGATTATCGCTGTTAACAGCTGTGTGATATACAGCTTTAAGTTCGTCATAACCGATAAGGCCGGGCTTTTTGAAAACCACTCTTCGAACAGCAAGTTCAGGCAACTTTATAAAATCCTGAGCTACAT
>CAZXTX010000326.1:0-3535 GCA_964643695.1 uncultured Mariniphaga sp.
AATCTATTTAAAAACCAATTCATGAAAAGAGTATTATTTTCTCTGGCAGCTGTTTTATTTCTTTTTTCTTTTTCTGCCAATTCACAAACAGCCATCATAAATCTTAAATGCGAACATCTTGTAAATCCCATTGGTCTGGATGAACAAAATCCAAGATTTACATGGCAGCTGGAAACAGACAAGCCCGGCTTTGTTCAGAAAGCGTATCAGCTGACAGTGGGAACTGTAAAAAATGATGTGTCAGAAGGGAAAGGTGATGTGTGGGAGTCCGGCACAGTTGTGTCATCAACAATTCCTGCAATTTATAAAGGAGCGGAACTTGAACCGTTTACACGCTATTTCTGGAGTGTAAGGGTACAGAATGAAAGTGGAAACTGGACAGACTGGGCACCTGCAGCTTTTTTTGAAACCGGTATGATAAAAATGACCAACTGGAAAGGAAAATGGATTACCGACACCTATGATTTCAATATTAAACCCGCACCATATTTCAGAAAGGAGTTTGATGCGGGAAAAACAATAAAGTCTGCGCGTGCATATATTGCCGCAGCCGGATTGTATGAACTCTCCATTAACGGACAAAAAATTGGCGACCACCGTCTGGACCCGATGTACACCCGTTTTGACCGAAGAAACTTATATGTTACTTACGATGTTACCGAAAACCTGAAGCAGGGCCAAAATGCAGTCGGTGTATTGCTTGGTAACGGATGGTACAATCATCAGTCAACTGCTGTGTGGTATTTTGACAAGGCACCATGGCGGGCCAGACCAAAATTTTGCATGGATTTACTAATAACATACACTGACGGAACAACCGAAACAATATCAACCGGTTCTGACTGGAAAACGGCACTCAGTCCGGTAATTTTTAACAGTATATACACTGCTGAACATTATGATGCACGATTAGAGCAGCCGGGATGGGATGAACCCGGATTTAAGGCTGAAAACTGGAGAAATATAACGCTTACAGGTTCTCCTTCGCAGAATATAACTGCACAGGCATTACATCCTGTACGCAATGTTACCGAAATTAAGGCCGTTGATATGAAACAGCTTGATGAAAATACATGGCTGTATGATTTTGGCAGGAATATGTCGGGGGTTATACGTATGAAAGTGGAGGGCAGCGAAGGAACCACACTGCGATTGAAGCATGCCGAAAGGCTTGGTGCAGACGGTTGGGTGGATATGTCAAATATTGATGTGCATTACAGGCCAACTGACGATTCTGACCCGTTTCAGACAGATATTTTCATTCTCAGCGGTAAAAAAGAGGATGAATTTATGCCCAGATTCAACTACAAGGGGTTTCAGTATGTGGAAGTAACTTCCGATAAGCCTGTTGAGCTGATAAAAGAAAGTTTGATCGCATATTTTATGCACAGCGATGTTCCGCAGACAGGTTCGATTAATTCATCGAATCAGACACTGAACAAAACATGGGCAGCCGCAAATGCATCATATCTGTCAAATCTGTTTGGTTATCCCACTGACTGTCCACAGCGTGAAAAGAACGGCTGGACAGGTGACGGACATATTGCCATTGAAACAGGTCTGTACAATTATGACGGAATAACTGTTTATGAAAAATGGCTTGCCGACCATCGTGACGAACAGCAGCCTGACGGAGTTTTGCCGGCAATTATTCCAACCAGCGGATGGGGCTACCACTGGGCAAACGGCCCCGACTGGACAAGCACAATAGCAATCATTCCGTGGAATATATATCTGTTTTACGGTGATACCAGAATTCTTGAGCAAAACTACGACAACATTAAAAGGTATGTTGATTATATCGACAGAAACTATCCTTCGGGGATTACAGACTGGGGACTGGGCGACTGGGTGCCGGTAAAGTCGGTTACACCCAAGGAGTTTACTTCAACCGCATATTATTACACTGATGCGCTGATACTTGCAAAAACGGCAAAAATTTTTGGCAAGCAGGATGATTTTGAAAAATACTCGGTACTGACCGAAAAAATAAAAAAAGCTTTTAACAACAAATTTATTAACCGCGAAACCGGTATTTATGGTACCGGACTGCAAACAGAGCAGAGTGCTGCACTTCACTGGGGGCTGGTGCCGGACGAGCTAAAAGAGAAAGTTGCAGAAAACCTTGCAAAACGGGTTGAAGCCGATAATAAACACATTGATGTGGGATTGCTCGGTACAAAAACAATATTGAATGCACTCAGTGAAAACGGCTATCCGCAGCTTGCATGGGAAGTGGCTTCACAGGAAACTTTCCCGTCGTGGGGCTGGTGGATTGTAAACGGCGCAACTACATTTTATGAAAACTGGCCGCTTGATGCAGGCCGCGATATTTCGCTGAACCACATCATGTTCGGAGAAATAAACGCATGGTATTATAAAGGTCTTGGAGGAATTTTTCCTGATGAATCACAGCCCGGTTTCAAAAATATAATACTAAAACCGAACTTTGTCAACGGGCTCGAACAGTTTGAAGCTTCACACAACGGGCCTTATGGCAAAATTGTATCATCATGGAGCAGGAAAGGAAAAACAGTCGAATATCAGGCAAACATACCGCCAAACAGCAGTGCATCATTGTGGATTGAAGGAAAAAAGATAAAGGTTAACGGACAGGATTTAAATAAAAATACGGCAATAAAAATTGTTGAATCCGATAATAACAAATACCGGCTGATATTACCTGCAGGAGAATACAGGTTTGAAATAAAATAAACTTAAAAAAAATGAAAAATAAAATTCTTGTGATAAGTACTTTTTTACTTATTGTTTTCGGCTTTTCTTCATGTCTGAACAGAGTTAATCTTAAAATAGAACATCTCACCTGTAATTTCAAGGAACAGCCCGTAGGAATAGATTCACCCATTCCGTTGCTGGGGTGGCAGATTAAGTCGGCTGACAAAAATATCATGCAATCTGCATTTCATATTATCGTTGCAGAAAATCAGGAGGATATTAATAATTATACCGGCACTATATGGGATTCGGGCAGGCTTGATTCAGAACAGTCCTTAAATATTCATTATAACGGAAAGAAACTGGAACCGGGCAAACGTTATTTCTGGAGAGTTAAAATATGGGATAACAAAGGCAGGGAATCTTCGTGGAGTGATGTTTCATGGTGGCAGACCGGGCTGTTTTCCGAAGAAGACTGGAAGGGTGCCCGATGGATTTCTTATGATATACTTGACTCTTCCTTAATTCTCGTACCCGGAATTCATGGGGCAGGAGATAATCTTGGTGAAAAAGCTCTTAACAGGGTAATAGTTCCACAGTTTCGTAAAACTTTCAAAATTGAAAAAGAAATAAAAATGGCCACACTTTCTATTTCAGGATTAGGCCATTATGAAGCTTATGCAAACGGCGAAAAAATCGGCGATTCTTTTCTTTCTCCCGGATGGAGTGATTATGATAAAACTGTTTTATATAATACTTACGATATAACTTCCTTGCTGAAAGAAGGGGAAAATGTGTTAGGTGCGGTTGCAGGCAACGGTTTTTACAACATTAACCGTGAAAGATACCGGAAACTGGT
>CAZXTX010000327.1:0-3497 GCA_964643695.1 uncultured Mariniphaga sp.
CGCATAATATTTCCCGGAGCGGTTATAAGATATGACGGAAAAGAGACAGCTGTCAATTTCCTGAAAAACAATCCTGACTTTTCACATGAGGCAAATTTCAACCATTCGGCTGAAAGTGTGGAGTTTGAACTAATAAACGCATTTCAGAAGCTGATGCGTACACGCAGGCCGGTGGTTGCTTTTTTGGAAGGACACAACGAGGCTGACCGGTACGAAGTTTACGATTTTACCGGTGCACTTTCAGAAGATTTTATGATACGGCGCTTTTCTGCAGATACTCTTGTAAATACAAAGGCTGCCGACATACTGATTATTGCCGACCCGGTTGAACCTTTCAGTGAAGCTGACAAATTTTATATTGACCAGTTTATAATGCAGGGTGGAAAAACCATCTGGTTAATTGACCCTGTGGAGGTGAGCCTCGACAGTCTTTCAAAAGGACATCAGACTATGGCGTTCCCGAGAAATATAAATCTCAGCGACCAGCTTTTCCGGTACGGAGGGAGGATTAATTACGACTTGATTCAGGATGTGGAGTGTGCGAGACTCAGGGTAAATACTGCACACCAGGGTGCTGCACCGCAATTCACCCTACACCCGTGGTACTATTCTCCCCTTCTGGTTCCTTCTGACAATCATCCGCTGAGCAGAAACCTCAACCGGATTTTTACAGAATTCGTTTCGTCAGTCGATACTGTTTCAGGAAATCCGAACATAAAGAAAAATGTTATTTTATCGACATCGCCATATGCCCGCACAATAAAAGCACCGTCAACGGTAAGCCTTGGCAATATTGACAATCCGCCGGCACGTGAGCTTTTCAATAAATCATTTATTCCTGCGGGAATAATAATGGAAGGTGTTTTTACATCCGTTTTTAAAAACCGTATGCCGGAATCTGTCGGTATTAATTATTCTGAAATTATTGAGGAAAGTATGCCTGTAAAAATGGTTGTTATTGCCGATGGCGGAATAATTAAAAATCAGGTGGATTACTCATCCAATCCGCCACGTGTGCAAAAGCTCGGATACGACCGCGTTTCGGGTCAGACTTTCGGTAATCTCGAATTTCTGCTTAACACGGTTTATTACCTGAATGATGAAACCGGAATAATGCAGCTCAGAAGCAGAACATGGAAAATGAGGCTTTTGGATAAAGTCCGCCTGCGTGAGGAAAAAGCTTTCTGGCAATGGCTCAACGTATTGATCCCTTTAACAGTTGTGGCAATTTGGGGTGCTGCATACAATATTTTAAGAAAAAGAAAATACAGCCGTTCATAAAACCTTGAAAAAATCACCGGTTTCAGTATAGGTAAAAAGATTAAAGTTTGTATATTCGTTACCAAATTACTCCTGCAAAATAAACAGGAACCTTTTTTAAGTACTTTACCATAAAAGAAAAATTAAAATAAAATAATTGCTATGAAGTTTGTTGTATCAAGTACCGATTTACTTAGTCATTTATCTGCTATCAGCAAGGTTATCAGCAGTAAAAACACAATGCCGATTCTCGACAATTTTTTATTTCAGTTAACTGAAACGGGCCTTACCATTACAGCTTCCGATATTGAGTCAACTCTGATTACAAATATGGAACTGGAAAACACCGAAGGAGAGGGTGATATTGCAATTCCTGCCCGCTTGTTAATTGATACTCTGAGGGAATTCCCTGAACAACCGCTCACTTTCCAGATAAATCCCGACACATTCGGAATTGAAATTTTTTCGGAAAACGGAAAATACAGTATTGTGGGACAAAGTGGCGAAGATTTCCCCGAATTTCCGAAAGTTGATGATGAAAATGCTATTTCGGTAACTGCCGGCCCGAAAGTACTTCTCAGGGGAATTGAAAAAACTCTGTTTGCCACTGCCGACGACGAACTTCGCCCCGTAATGAACGGAATTTTCATAGAACTTTCACCCGAGCATTTCGGCTTTGTTTCATCAGATGCACATAAACTGGTACGCTACCGCCGCACAGATGCAAAATCAGAAACTGAGGCTTCATTCATTCTTCCAAAAAAACCGGCCGGACTTCTGCGAAATCTGCTGCCAAAAGAGGAGAATGAGGTAGTACTTGAATTCAACAACAAAAACGCAATATTCACACTTACAAATTACAAACTCATCTGCAGACTGGTTGAAGGTAATTATCCAAGCTACAACTCGGTAATTCCAAAAAACAATCCCAATAAAATGGTTATCGACAGACTTGCATTTTACAATACGGTAAAACGTGTGTCAGTTTTTTCAAATCAGGCAAGTAACCTGATAAAACTCAACGTAAATGACAATTTGCTGGTAGTTTCGGCACAAGATATCGATTTCTCAATTTCGGCTGTTGAGAGGTTAAGTTGTGAATATGAAGGCGAAGAAATTGAAATCGGCTTCAAATCCACATTCCTGCTGGAAATTTTGTCGAATATCTCTGCCGGCGACATACAACTGGAAATGAGTGATCCGTCGAGGGCAGGCCTGATTTTGCCGGTTGAAACCGAAGAGGACACCGAAGATGTTCTCATGCTTTTGATGCCAATGATGATTAATGCTTAAAAATTATTAATATCCTGTTTCTAACAGGAAAAATGTCCCGAAAAACAGCTGAATAAAACAATATTTAAAGCTGATTTCAGGACATTTTCTTTTTAAAAAATACAAGAAATGCAGTTAAATTTAAATAAACCTATAGTATTTCTCGATCTTGAAACTACCGGAATTGACATTGTAAATGACCGGATTGTTGAAATTGCACTGCTTAAAATAAGCAGCAACGGTTCAGAAGAAGAACTTCTGCACCTTATAAACCCTGAAGTTCCGATTCCTGCCGAAGCATCAAGAATTCATGGAATTACGGATGAAGATGTTGCCGGGAAACCTGTTTTTAAGGAGGTTGCAAAAAACATAGTTAAATTCATTGAAGGGTGTGATTTGGCGGGATTTAACTCCAACCGCTTTGATATACCGCTGCTTGCCGAAGAGTTTTTGCGGGCCGGTATTGACATTGATTTAAAAAAGCGCCGGTTTATTGATGTGCAGGCTATTTTTCATAAAATGGAAAAACGCACACTGGCGGCAGCTTACATGTTTTACTGCAACAAGGAGCTGACCGATGCACACAGTGCCCTTGCCGACACAAAGGCAACCTATGAGGTTTTGAAGGCTCAGATTGAGAAATATGATGGTGCCGAATATGAAGATAACCACGGCAACATTTCAAAACCGATTGTGAATGACATTGAACAGCTCAGCCTGTTTTCCGCATACGACCGCAACGTGGATTTTGTTGGCCGGATTGTTTATGACGAAAACGGGGTTGAAGTATTTAACTTTGGTAAGAACAAAGGAATACCGGTTGAAAAAGTGCTTGAAGAGCAGCCCGGATATTTCGGATGGATACTGAACAGCGAATTTCCGCTTTATACAAAGAAAGTTCTTACGCGGATAAAACTGCGGATGAAGGAATAACAATCCTGCTTTAATCAGAATCAGCAAATGAA
>CAZXTX010000328.1:0-3487 GCA_964643695.1 uncultured Mariniphaga sp.
AGTATATTAACTGCAAGCATTGACGCATAATGTACATCGAAAATATTCTGGACACCGGTTTTTAATTCAAACTTTAACTTGTTTGTTTGTCCGGAATATTTTATTTCCAGATTGGAAAGTCCGTATGAATTACTGAATACCGTATTGGCATCGTTAGCAGGCATTTTTCCTGTAAAACGGTGCCAAAAATAGAGTTCAATGTTTTTAACAGGCTTAAAATCAGCTGAAGTCAGCCATGTCGTGCGGCTTGTTCCTGGCAGCAGATTGCCTGAAAAATCTGAATCCTCATCTAAGAAATCCTGAAAATGATAATTGGCAATTGTGGCATTTCCGCTTAAAATTAATGCAGGATAATGTTTCGGATTTGTAACAATCCATTTTAATTCCGTTTCAACTCCCGGATGCAGGGATTTGCCCGCATTTACACCAACATATTCATCATCGCCGGTGCGGCGTGCCACCAAAAGGTTCTTAATGTAAATACGGTAATAACTTACAGATGCCAACAGTTTTTGATTTAAATTAGCACGGATACCTGCCTCAAAATTCCATCCGCTTTCCGGTTTAATTTCCGGGTTAATCTGTCCTTCGGGTAATAATGTTTCGTCAAATGAAGGAGTTGAAAAACCATGACTGATATTTCCAAACATAGATAAGTTACGGGAAATCTGATAATTTGCCCCGATGCGCGGAGAAACAACCGGTTTGTAATTGCGTTTGCCGGATTTGTCGCCATCATACGGGAAGTTGTCGATATAATTGAATCGTGTCAAATTTCCGTTTATGCCTGATGAGAGAAACAACTTGTTATTTATATTCATTTCTGCCTGAATAAACAGGTTTTCGTATGAACGCTTTTCCCTGTTGTCTGAAATTGTCTCCCGCGGATTTGCATTTGTATGTGTTGACCAGTTGTAAGTTTCGGCAAACAATTCCAGTCCTGAAATTAATGTTGTTTCGATTAATTCACTTTTAAAGGTTTTTTGATAATTTGCCCTGAAACCTGCATAATGTGAATCTTCGAGTAACAGATTGAAAGGGCGGGGTTCGTCTGCATCTCTTAAACTTCCGAAAACCGATGCTGAAATTTTACTGAATTTTCCCGGTTCTGTTTTCAGTGAAAGTCCGAACTGCCCTTTGGTGTATGCTTCGTAACCTTTAATTCCTTTCCAGTTTTCAGCCGCTTTATGCGGACTATCAAGAAATGTGTCCAAATCCATTGAACTTGGTATAAAAGCTTTGAGTTTTGTGAGTTTCACAAGTGCATCCAGCTCTGTTTTTTCAGAAAAAGAATATCTACCCTGAAAGGTCAGATTTAAACGGTTTGTGGCATTGTTTTCCCTGAAACCGCGGCTGTTGAGAACCGAACCTAAAACAAACAGATTTAGTTTGTTCTGGCGTATTCCTGCCTGAATTGTGTTTTTAAATGTGTTGAATGATCCAAAAGTTGACTGATAGTTTACAAAATCATTTGTGACATTTTTCGGATGAAAAAAGATAGTTCCCGCCAAACCTGCACCATACAGGCTTGATGATGGTCCTTTTATCACTTCAATTCTTTGAATGGAGGTGTTTTCAATATCTTCAAGAGCTGTTTCACCATCTCCGCTTGTTAAAGGAATCTCTCCAAAATATACTTTCAGTTTGTTGGTGGCGTATGGTGTGCGTGAACCAATTCCCCTTATTGTCAGCCGGTTTGTTGTGAGTGTTCCGTGATGCATAATAATGCCCGGCAGCTGGTTTAAAGCCTCGGCAGGTGTTAATGCGCTGCCTCTTTCAAGTTGTGCCGAAGTAATGAGATTTATCGGTGCCGGAATATTTTTCAAATTATGTGGTGTGCGGAATGCAGTAACTTTTACTTCATCAATTTCTGCCGAGAGTTCAACTGAATCCTGTTTTGCGGTGTGAGTGTCATCTGCGTTATTTTGGGCAGATAAAATTGCTGATGATGATAAAAGCAGGCTCAGGACAGTTAAAATGAGTGAAAAATTATTCTTCATGCTGACAATTTTCGTATAATAATTTCTTATTATTTATCTTACAAAACAAATTGTGTAGTGTTTAGTTTTCAAAAAAATAATTCAGAAAATACAACAGGTATGAGATTCAAATATTTTGTGATAATACTGGCTTTTTTTGCTTTTTTTTCTTGTCATAAAAACAATAAAACTCTTGTTTGGCCTGAGCCATCAATAGAATCAAAACCGTGGACCCGCTGGTGGTGGCCGGGAAATGCCGTTGACAGGGAGAATATCAGCCGCGAACTTAAAGAACTTGCAGATGCCGGAATCGGCGGTGTGGAAATAACTTCAATTTATGGTGTAGAAGGGGAGGAGGAGAGGTTCATTGAGTATTTATCGCCCGAATTCACAGATATACTGAAGTTTACAATTGAAGAAACCGGAAAGCTGGGAATGGGTGTTGATTTACCGCCCGGAAGCGGATGGCGGTGTGGAGGGCCGTTTGTGCCCCGTGAAAAGGGACTCTGGTCATTACGCATTCATCAGTACAATTTATCGGCAGGAGAGGAGTTTATAATTCCTAATGAAATTGAAATACCGGCGGCTGTTTCATTTGTGGATGAAAATGGCAAAGCAACCGTTTTAAACATTGACGAACCTTATACCGCCCAAACAGCCGGAAAAATATATCTCGCTGAACGATACAAAAATAATGACATGGTTAAACGTGCATCCGATGGCGGAAAAGGATGGGCAATTGACACCTTTAACGAGGATATTACAAAATGGTATTTGAATGAGTTCTGGGAAAAACTTGATTTAGGCGAAGGAATGATCCGATGTTTTTTTCACGATTCATTTGAATACACCGGTGATTTTACCACAAATTTTACCGAAGAGTTCAGAAAACGAAGGGGCTATGACCTTGCAGAATATCTGCATGCACTGACAGATGATTGTGATAATCCTGAAACTGCGCTGCGTGTCAGGTCGGATTACCGCGAGACACTTTCGGAACTGGTTCTGGAGTCGTTTATCAAACCCATGGCACAATGGGCAAACTGCCGCGGAAGCATGATCCGGAACCAGGCACACGGTTCACCCGGAAATATTCTTGATATTTATGCAGTGAGCGATATTCCCGAAACTGAAATTTTTAAAACAATCGAACCGGGTTCGGTAAATATTCTTGTAAATAAATTTGCTTCATCGGCTGCACATGTTGCCGGACACAAACTTATTTCTTCCGAGAGTTTCACATGGCTTAACGAACACTGGCAGGAGACCCCGGCAGATATGATACGTGCTGTGAATCGCTTTTTTCTTTCAGGAGTTAACCATATGATTTTTCACGGAACATGCTATTCGCCTGAAGATGCCACATGGCCGGGATGGTTGTTTTATGCCTCGTCACAGATTAATAACCGTAATCCGCTGTGGCGGGAAATGCCTTCGCTGTTTAAATATATTGAAAGAGCGCAAACCGTTTTGCAGCAGTCGGTTCCGCAGAATGAACTTTTGGTTTA
>CAZXTX010000329.1:0-3481 GCA_964643695.1 uncultured Mariniphaga sp.
TGACTATTTCAAGTTTGTCATTTTCTTTCCAGATTGCAATGGCAGGATGGTTTACTCCGTTAAACATGGTCGTTTTTACCATTGTATAGTGAATCATATCCTTGAAAATCACCAAATTCCCGGGTTTTAGTTCGTGACCGAAATCGTAAACTTCCATGAAATCACCGGCAAGACAGCTGACTCCGCCAAGCCTGTACAAATACTTGCTGTTTTTGTCCGGTTCCGATGCACCTTCAATTTGCGGACGGTAAGGCATTTCCAGAGTATCGGGCATATGCGCGGTAAACGAAACATCGAGAATTGCAGTTTTAATCCCTTTGTGCTCAACAATATCCTGAATCGTTGAAACCAGAACTCCGGTATTCCAGGCTATGGCACTGCCGGGTTCCAGAATAACTTTTACATTATATTTTTGTCTGAAATTTTTCAATAATTCAATCAGATGCCGGTGGTCGTATCCTTTGCGGGTCATAAGGTGCCCGCCGCCCATATTTACCCATTTTACACTGTGAAGATGTTTGCCGAATTTCTCTTCAAGATTTTTAAGAACTTTTTCAAGGCTGTATGAATCGGATTCACAAAGAACATGAAAATGGATTCCTTCAATTCCTTCGGGCAGTTTATCCGGGAATTCCGCACTTCCCACACCGAGCCTTGAACCAGCCGCACTCGGATTGTACAGATCCGTGGCAACATCGGAAAATTCAGGATTTACCCTGATTCCGCACGAAACCGGATGGCCTGCCTTCAATGTTTCCGGATAAAACTTTTTGTACTGATTAAACGAGTTAAATACAATGTGCCCGGTATATTTCAGCAGTTTGTCAAATTCATTTTCAAAATAAACCGGTGAATAAACATGTGCAGGAGATTTCATCTCTTCGTAGCAGAGCCTTGCCTCATAAAGTGAACTGGCAGTTGCCCCTTTCAGGTATTTGCGGATAAGCGGAAAGGTACTCCACATTGCAAACCCCTTGAAAGCCAGAATAATTTCAATGCTTGCTTCTTTTTGAACCCGGTCAATCAGTTCGAGGTTTCTTCTTAACAGCTTTTCATCCAGCACATATGCCGGCGAGGGAATTTTCGAGTAATCCAATTTAGATATAAATTAAACGGTTACGGTTTTCTGTTATAATTCCAGATCAATATTAAACTGCTCGTTCCACGGAAGTCCGTGTTCTCCGATTCTTTCCATAAAAGGATCGGGATTAAATTCTTCAACATTGAAAAC
Organism: uncultured Mariniphaga sp.; assembly: GCA_964643695.1. Lineage (GTDB taxonomy): Bacteria > Bacteroidota > Bacteroidia > Bacteroidales > Prolixibacteraceae > Mariniphaga. The sequence goes on from CAZXTX010000329.1 coordinate 1,232, forward strand.
TCCTTTTCCACTCCATTTTCCTGTCAGGAGCATCATTGCTCCCAGCATTGCAGGTACGCCGGTGGTATATGAAACAGCCTGTGTGCCGGTTTCTTCATAAGCTTTCTGGTGACTGCAGTTGTTCCATATATAATATGTTTTTTCCTCACCGTTTTTTACACCTCTGATGCGGCAGCCGATTGATGTTTCACCAACATAATTTTCACCGAGTTCACCCGGATCAGGTAAAACATATTTCAAAAATTCGAGAGGAATAACATCAATTCCTTTGTATTTTACAGGGTCGATTCTTGCCATGCCGATATTTTGAATTACGCGCAGATGCGTAAGGTATTCCTGTCCGAAAGTCATCCAGAAACGGGCACGTTTAAGAGACGGGAAGTTTTTTATAAGAGATTCAAGCTCTTCGTGATAAATGAGATATGAGTCCCGGGGGCCGATTTCGGGATAGTTCAGAACTTTTTTTATTTCATGCGGCTCTGTTTCAATCCATTTGCCGTTTTCCCAGTATTTGCCCTTTTGTGTAACTTCACGAATATTTATTTCAGGATTAAAGTTGGTTGCAAACGCTTTGCCGTGGTCGCCGCCGTTACAGTCAACAATATCTAAATAATGAATCTCGTCAAAATGATGTTTTGCCGCATAAGCAGTGTAAATACTGGTTACACCAGGGTCAAAACCGCAACCTAAAACGGCGGTGATTCCCTTTTCTTTGAACCTTTCGTGATAAGCCCATTGCCATTTATATTCAAATTTGGCTTCATCCTTGGGTTCGTAGTTTGCCGTGTCAAGGTAATTGACTCCTGTTTCAAGGCATGCATCCATTATCGGAAGATCCTGATAGGGCAGTGCAACATTGATTACCAGTTCAGGTTTGAAGTTATTTATCAGCTGAACAACTTCCTGAACATTGTCGGCATCTACCCGTGCAGTTTGAATTCTGCCCCTGCCTACTTCTCTTGCAATGGTTTCACATTTTGACAAGGTACGGCTTGCCAGCATGATTTCTGAAAAAACTTCAGGATTTGCAGCACATTTGGCAGCAACTACACGGCCAACTCCACCTGCACCTATAATTAATACTTTGCTCATTTTATCTTAAAGTTTAAAAATTATTTTTAAAAACAGTATTTTGTAAACTATTGATGATATTTTAGTGCGTTTTATCATCAGTTAAATTTCAGACAAAATAAGCAAAATTTCAGGAACAGTGATATGAATACAAGTGAATTTAATTCCAGCGGTATAGGTTTAAAAAACGGGAACTTTATAGGTTTGCCTTTTACGGAAGAAACAGCACGTATAATACTTTTGCCTGTGCCATGGGATGTGACGGTTTCGTATGGCGACGGAACCTCAATGGCTCCTGAAGCAATTTGTGAAGCTTCGCTGCAGCTTGATTTGTTTGATGCCGATGTTCATGACGCATGGAAGCTGGAAATAAATATGCTGCCTTCCGAAAAATCACTGTTGTTAAAAAATGGCGAATTGCGAAAAAAAGCAGCTTCTTATATCGATTTTCTTGAAAATGGGGGAAAAGTAAGCGATAATTCTGAAATGGAAAAAATTCAGGAAGAGATAAACCGGGAGTGTGGCAATCTGAACAAATGGGTGTTTGATAAAACAGAAGAATTTTTAAAAAAAGGAAAACTTGTCGGGCTTGTAGGTGGTGAACACAGTGTGCCGCTTGGTTATATAAAGGCACTTTCTGAAAAACACGGTGAGTTTGGGATTTTGCATATTGATGCTCATATGGATTTAAGAAATTCTTATGAGGGTTTAACATATTCACATGCTTCAATTTTTTATAATGTGCTGAAAGAGAAGAGTGTTTCAAAGCTTGTGCAGGTCGGTATCCGTGATTATTGTGATGAGGAGATTGAAATGGTGAATAATGATGAAAGAATTTCTGTGTTTTTTGATCAGGATTTGAAAGAAAACCGGTTTAACGGCAAATTGTGGACTGAGCAGTGTGATGAAATAGTTGCAAAATTGCCCGAACTGGTTTATATAAGTTTTGATGTTGACGGGCTTGACCCGAAGCTTTGTCCGAATACCGGAACACCCGTGCCGGGCGGACTGGAATATTTTGAGGCACTGTTTCTCATTAAAAAAGTGGTTGAAAGCGGAAGAAAAATAATCGGTTTTGATGTTTCGGAAACAGGAAACAGTGAGTGGGATGCAAATGTGGCAGCACGAATAATATATAAGCTTTGTAACCTGACCGGACGTTCAAACGGTATGGTTTAA
>CAZXTX010000330.1:0-3427 GCA_964643695.1 uncultured Mariniphaga sp.
ACAAAAAAGTGAAAAGAGGATAAAAAAAAGGATCATCGACAAAAAGAAAACTGCCATCTTTTTTCCTGATTTCCATTCCTATGTTTTTCCATATTTTTACGCCTACTGCGCCAAAATCCCACGCAGCCTTAAGCTGCCTGATGGTTTTGTCCATCCATCCGTCAGTGTCCCGGTCTTTCATGGAAAAGCTGGTTATGTAACTGAAATATTCGGGATGTTCTTCCTTGTATTTTCGGGCTATCGACTCCTGAATCTCCATTGACGGGAAAATCGTGGTGTCCGTATTTATGTTTATATAACGCAAATTATATTCCCTGGCTATTTTTAGATAAACTTCCGCGTTTGAAAACGCGTGAAAATGTGCATCCGTTTTTGGAAAATTTTGCATTGTTTCAGGTTTTGCTATTTAATTTTTATCCGGTAAAAATTTGTTTCTCTTTTTTCAAATCCTAAAGATTGATATAATTTGTTTGCTGCTACACGAGACGGCTTCGATGTCAACATAATTCTGTCTGCTCCTAAATTTTTTGCAAATTCAATGGCGTGTAATGCAATTTTTTTTCCAAGTCCCCGTCCCCGTACGCGGCTGTCAACAACAACATCTTCTATCCATGCTTTTATACCCAGCGGCGTTTTATATGTTCCGAGAGATAACATTCCCATAACTGATTTATCTTCCAGAATGAGAAACAGATGACTGTTTTCCGATTCTATGATTTCCTGTATATATTCTTCAGAAAAATCGCAGGTACCGGAAAGCAGCTCCTTGCAAAGTTCACGAATAGCTTCAAAGTAAAAAGTCGAATATGTTTTCAATTTAATTATTTCCATAGTATTATAATATTTCTTTTCCATGTGAGTTTTGTTGACATAGCCTTATAATTAAATTTTGTGTAAAATTAAAACACTTTTTCCTTTTTTAAAACTGATATTGCAGTCTGAGAGTGAACAGATTGTCATCCAGATCTTTGTTATAGCCGGATAAGTTATCGGTTGTTTCATTTTGTATCCGGTCGTAATATGCGGTCAGCCTCAGATTGCTGTTAATCTCCCATGCCAAACCGAAACCTGATGTGTATCGGGTTATATCTCCCGCCCCTGTTTGATTCAGTCCGATTTCATTTCCGGAAACTTTTGTGTTGGGATTGTGAAAATCATATTTGAGGGCAAATGAAAGCCGGTTTTTGACTATTTCCTGAATTAATGCAACGTATCCGCCTGTAAAATCGCGGATATATGTGTCATTTTCCGGCAGTTTCGGATAATTCGGGCTGTTGGAGTTGTCTTTATTGCCCGGCTGTGTTCCCCGCAGATATTCCCCCAGCAGCTGAGTTTTTCCCAGTTTGGTATTTGCGGCAAACCGCACATCCGCACCAATATACTCCCGTTTGGCAAAATCACCTTTGTTTAAGGGGTTGCTGTTCAGTACAAATGATTTGTTTTCGATTGTGTAAACATCCGGCGACCCCTGATAAACGCCGCCTGAATAGTAAGAAACGCCACCTTCGGCTGAAAATGTGCTGTTGAAAATTTTACTGACTGACAGGTGCCCGACAAAATCTTTCCGGTTGTCAAGATCAATCTGAATTGAGTTACCTGCAACAACGGCTGCTTCCAGTTTTAATATGCTCCACGGTGAAGTTTCGGGAGCCTGAAGAGTGAGTTTTATGCCCATATCGCGTTCTTCGGGAAAAAGTGTGGTGAGAACAGATGCCCGTTCGGGCGGCACTCTTTTGGATGAAGAGTAGGGTACTTCGTAACCGAAAAGGGTGTTGAAAACTCCTGCTTTAACTGAAATGCTTCCCAGCCACGGGTCTTTCAACGAAATGTAGGCATCCTTTAAATTGACCTTTTTTTCGGTAACATTTATCTGAAAAACACCGGTTACAATATCCTGCTGATAAACTACTTTTATTCTGCCCCTTCTGATTCCGAAACGGTTGAAACTTTCATTTAATTCGGTGTTTCTTTCTCCGACTTTTAACATGGCATCCCTTTGTCCGTACTGAAACTGGGTTTGGATATAGCCTGAAACCGTAAGCGGACTTTTTTGTTTTTCGTCGTTTTCATTTTGCTCTTTACCGTATGTTACGGATATTAAAAGCAGGAAAATAAATGTTGTAGTCAGTGTTCTTTTTATCATTATCACGATAATATTATCTGAATGAGTATGTGATTGCAAAAAACCCAAAAACGGGGAGTTGTTTGCAGACGGGGAAGATTTTGTCTTCTCTTGTAAATATCATTTAATTTCTTCCATTTATTTCGGGTACGTTTTCGTTTTCGCTTTGTTTAATTTTCTTTTTCCTTGATTTTTTATTGAAATAGAAGCTGAACATACCAAGTTTTATTTTTGCAAATGCCCTGTTCTTTTTGCTGAACAGCGGAACCGAGAAACCTGAACCGCGCCGCCATATGCTCAGGCGGGTACCGGTTTTTCCGAAAGTAAACGGACCTATCCGAAATCTCACACTCATATTTTCAACAGATTTTTGAATGGTTCATTTTGAAAATTATTTTCCCGGACGCCATCTTCTTGTAACAACTCTTTCGGGGAATATTCCGTGACTTACGGTTTTAATGTCTTCAATTGAATAAAATGCTTTAGGATTTGTCTTTTGTATCAGACTTTCCACTTTTTCAATTTCACTTCTTTTAACGATACTGTGAATGATATTTACACTTTCAGTGCTGCCCTTGGCTTCGTGGTATGTTGTTCCGTATCCTGCATTTATGAGATTCTGAATCAGGTCAGTTGCGCTTTTTTTGGTAATTATCTGAATTTTCACAATTCCCAGTGCAAGTCTTTCTTCAATTATCAATCCGATATAATTTCCGGTGGCAAATCCGGCTGCATATGCAAAATAGCATGCCCAGTTGTCCAGATTTTCAAAAATACGTGAAATTGCAAGAAGCCAGACCAGCACTTCAAAGAAACCAAGTATGGGTGCCCATACTTTTTGGCCCTTGGACACCATTACAATCCTGATTGTACCGAATGATACGTCAAGTATTCTTGATAAAAAAATCAGTAGCGGCAGTAAAAAATATGTATATAGTGAGGAATCGAAAAATGTACTTGTAAGAATCATTTATTTAAACTTTAAATTTCACATAAAAATACATTAAAATTCTGAAGTAAAATGAAACCTTATATCTTTAAACTCATCCTGAGTCATTTGTAAAATAAATTGGGAATCAGCCATAAAGACATCGCGGCCAAGTTTGTCCTTTGCCATTTTCTGAAATTTACGCTTTTTGAATTCCTCGAGCACTGCTTTGTTGTCCGACTCTATCCAGCATGCTTTATACATTTGCAACGGCTCAAACCTGCTTTTTGCGCCATACTCATGTTCCAGTCTGAATTGAATGACTTCAAACTGCAGCTGCCCCACGGTTCCTATTATTTTCCGGTTGTTGAAGGTGC
>CAZXTX010000331.1:0-3424 GCA_964643695.1 uncultured Mariniphaga sp.
CACGTGTTCTGATATCGGTAAGCACACTCATCCAAAATGCGGCACTTTCATTCTTTCCAAGCCATAAGCCCAAAATCTCTTTTATACCGTCTCTGCGTAAGCCTACGGCTATGTAAATGGTTTTATTTATGACCTTCTAACGAACTTTAAAAATCATACCGTCTAACCATACAATCAGGTAAACCGGTTCTAAGGGCCTGTTTTGCCATGCAACGATGTCATCTGTGATTCTGTCTGTTATTTGTGAAATAGTGCTGGCAGAGAGGTCAAAACCATATATCTCATGCATTTGCTCCTCTATATCGCTACCAGCTCATCCCTTTTGCATACAAGGAGATGATTACGTTTTCAATGCCATCAATCATACTTTTACGTTTAGGTACAATCATGGGATTGAAGCTGCTGTCACGGTCTCGTGGAACTTTTATCTCTGCCTTACCCAGACTGGTTTTAATAGTTTTAACGCTATGTCCGTTACGGGCATTGACTAAGCCTGATTTGGCATGCTTATCGTAATCTAAATGAGCATCCAGTTAACCCTCAAGCATGGCTTCAATGCCACGCTTATGCAAGGTTGAGAAAAAATCGTTAAACTCCTCAGGAGTTGTGAACTGTTTAAAAAAATCGCTGCTTAAAAAATCTTCTTTTTTCATAATAAATAATGTAAGTAAATTTATAAAACAAAAAAACAATCAGGGGGTTAAAAGTCCGGACTTTTAACCCCCTGATTAATTACTTACACAGATTGTGAGATACTCCTATGCGGAAGGAAAATTGAAATTTTAGACGATTTTGGTTTGATTATGCATGCCTTAATTGAATACATCCGTTATAATAGCACAAGCTAATTTCATAATCCAATTTTGGTACTTTTTGTTGATAAGTTTATGTGCCATTGACACTCCGGATAAAAGCAATATAGTTGATTTCGGGATTGGTATAGCACCTCGTAAACAAATGGTACACTACCGGAATAACTAAAAAAATTAAAAATAGACTACCTAACCGAGCGGAGTTAGGGATTAAAATGAGCCTCAGGCTTTAGCCTATTTAGAGATAGGCCAGCTTGCTCTATCATTGCTTTTATAAAGTCCTATTTTATCAAATGGAATCTGTTTAAAACCTCGCAATAAAGCCGGAGAGTCTTCACTTAGTTGAAAATTAGCATCTTCGGGGCTGTTGTGATTTATGAATAAAGGATCAAGTATAACAAAACTATTTGAAGAACTATCTTTAATTGCTGAATTAGGTGCAACAATATTGTCTTCCATTACAAGATAGGGGCGGGCTTTGTCTTCGATAGAGATTCTCCAAAATCCAATATTTTTATCCCAAGCACCTCCTTGACAAATATTGCGTGAAATAATATTGCCTTTTGGAGCTTTAGGTTCATCATTAATAAGATTGACTAATTCCGGATACCGGATGCTATATGGTGGTTTATTATAAAAAATTTCAGAAATAGTGCCTTTTTCTTTTTCTTCTTTAATCCATCCGTCAGCATGAAATTCCATCCAACCCATGCTTCGGGCATCGACATGAACCGAAGGAATACAATTAATAAATATGTTATTAAGTACGCTATTGTCTCTTCCTCCACCTATCATCATTGCGCGAGTAACATTATCAAACACATTACCTATAATTTTCACACCACAAAAGGCATCATCAAGATAAATACCTACACATCCTTTACCCTCAAACCCGGAGATATCATGCAGATAATTATACCTGATTTTATTACCCCGCATTATCCAACTTCGCCCCGTATATATGGCACCAGCATCATTTGATTCAAAGCATACATCATAAATCTCGTTAAATTCAAGCAAATGATCATTTCCTATAAAAAATATTGCTATGTGCGGAAGGTGTTTTATCAGGTTGTGAGTAGCCCTATTGCCTACACCATTAAGTGAAATACCCGGAAAATAAACTCTTTTTATTCGGGCAATATGATGTATATTATTATTATCGGCAAAACAATTTCCTGGTTCAAGTGTCTTTATATTTCCAGCATCAATTCTTATTCCACCTGCTCCCAAACCATAAATATCACAACCTACTACGCTGTTTTTGCTGCCGCCAGCGATTACAACTCCCTCATCACCGGAGTTTCTGATTGTACATCCCACAATAGAAGATGAAATGCAATCTTCCATCTTAACAACAGTTTCACGTGAACCTTCCATGGTAACATCTTGAATCGTTAGAAAAGAAACTTTCTTTAAATTTATGATGTTTTTATTAATTGAAACATAAGCATGTCCGTTTAGAATGTCAGCTGGTGGATAAAAATATATAATTCCTTTAATACGATCAACATAATATTCTCCCGGCTCATCAATTTCGGAAAGCAAATTGAATCCATAAAACCATTGTCCTAACCTATATCCATAACTATGATAAGGTGGATCAACTTCTAAAATTAGGCTTTCTGTATCAATTTTTGATACTTTATGTTTTTGCTCAGCCCAATCCCAAAACCAATACCCACCAACCCATGCATCTTTTTCATCTTTCCATTTATTTATTCGCAGGTCATCATAATTGAATTTACCAATTTTGTCGCCTTTTGTCCCTCTTATGTCTACAGGCTCTTCATTGAACAAGCCTGTTATTTTGATAAATCCTTTATTAGGATATCTGGATATTTTCATTGGTTCATTATTAAAGAAAAGTTCAATACCCTTCCCTTCAGGTGATCCAAAATCATTTATTCCTATAGAAGAAAGATCTGACTGATAAATCTTTTTTCGAACTTCAGCTTTAAATTTATTTAAAACAGCTTCATCAGTAACTAAATCCCATTTCATTACCTGTTTGCCACCAGATAATAATGTTTTTTTTTCCTGCTGTCCACGATAAACAATTTGCGAATCAGCATTGATGCCTCCGTCTTCTTCTTCTAAATTAAACACGTCAGATAATTCATAAGTGCCCTCTTGAATCTCTACAACTATTTTGCCTTTAGGAAGCTGTTTTTGTGATTTCATTATCCGAATCATATTCCGTGCACCTACAATCGTTGCAAAAGGGCCATCTGATTTATTCTCATTAGGATGACGTAATTTTCCTGACCAACTGTCATTACCATTTATGGAAACATATAATGTCAACCCTGACTTTGATAATGATTCCTTCGGTATACTCATCACACTTTTTTGGTGCCCAAAAATGAAAATCAATAAAAAACAAATTCGCAACAATCTTAAAGTTAAAGGCTTAATAAATATTACATTCATGATTTTATAATTAATTCTTAAGTTATAATCAATTGTTTTTTTTAATTTTTACTTATCTATACGGTCTCTGAAATGAGAATAACTGAGTGGATCATCAAGATATTTATGATTAAAAAATTCTTAATGGTGGATTCAAGTTATAAATGCAACTTTTCCGTCATTGTTTAATGCTTGTAAAA
>CAZXTX010000332.1:0-1577 GCA_964643695.1 uncultured Mariniphaga sp.
AATACAATACAAAATGAAACGAGCATGTAAAACATTTACACCCAAAATAAAATTAAAATCATGCGAGTTCCATACTATACCTTTAATAAAAAATAATTTTAATAGGATGAAAAAACGATTGTTCTTAATTCTGATGTTTCTGCTCCCCGCCGTTATTTTTGCACAAACGGGCAGGGTACTTGAATCGCTTGTTTTTGACAGTAAAAAAGTGAGTTATCCGGTAAAATATTCAATTTACCTGCCACCCGATTATGATATTTCAGAACGGAGTTATCCGGTGCTTTATCTGTTGCATGGATATTCTGACGATGAAACCGGCTGGGTACAGTTTGGCGAGGCAAATCTTGTTGCCGACAGGGGGATTGCTGCCGGTGATTTTTCGGCATGTATTATAGTTATGCCCGACGGAAAAGTTACTTGGTATGCAAATAGTTATGATGGTAAAGATCCGTGGGAAGACATGTTTATCGAAGAATTTATACCGTATATTGAAGATGAATACAGGATAAGGCAAAAGAAGGAGTTTCGTGCAGTTGCAGGGCTGTCAATGGGTGGAAACGGTGCGCTTCTGCTTTCAATGCGCCACCCCGAATTATTTTCATCCTGCGTGGCATTAAGTGCCGGAACTTTTACTGATGAAGAGATTCTTTCAAATGAAACTTATGACCGCTTTTTTGGCAATATATACGGGGCAAAACCTAAAAACGGTGTGGTTGGCGAATACTGGAAATCATACAGTCCGCTTCATTTGCTGGACAGTGTTGATAAAAAACAGCTGAAATCTGTTCGGTTTTATATCGATTGCGGCGATGATGATTTTCTTTACAAAGGAAATTCGGCACTTCATGTAAAAATGCGTGATCTGGAAATTCCGCACGAATACAGGGTTCGTAACGGCGGGCATTCGTGGAATTACTGGCGTACCGGATTGTATGACGGTTTGAAGTTTATTTCTGAAACATTTCACAGATAACATCACAGATTGCACAGGAAGCTCTTCATATTGTTGGTTTTGCTTGCCGGTTTTAGCAGATTTGGTACAGGGCAGGAGGACAGCACCGCTTTCAGGTGGGGCAACGGATATTATTATAATCTGGATGCCGGCGAAAGTGTGATTTTCGGAGGTTCAGAAATTAAACTGCTGAAAATTAAAAATCATTATAACCTGCTAAAAATAGATGAAGATACTCTCAGCTTAAAGGTTGCACGCAGAACAACAGCTTCGGAATATAAAAACATACGCATTTTTGTTGCTGACAACAGAAATGTTGCTGCATTAAATCCGCAATCACACAGGCTTTTAACAAAAGATGCCCTGATATGCCTGAGTGATTCAAGAAAACCCCTGCTTGATTTCGGAAGATATGTTTTTCCCGTAAGTTTTAACGAAGGTTTTATGTGGCAGGCTGAAGAAGAGAGTTATCCGTTTTCATTTTACAAGGAAAGAGAGACCGGAAATCATTCGGAATATTATGAATACGAAGGAGTGGGGATAAATCTCCATGATGTCAAAAACAGAAAAACTCACCGGATTATTGCCATTGAAAACAGCAGGGTGGTGTGGATTGAAACAAAAA
>CAZXTX010000332.1:1677-3419 GCA_964643695.1 uncultured Mariniphaga sp.
TGGAACATTACCGATAAGGTGGAGTGGGTTTCTGACGGAGTAGCCGGAAATGTCAGACTAAGTAAAGTGTTGTTTAAAGGGACTGCCGCCGAGTGTAAAAATCCAGATAACTTTTTTGAATATAAACTGACGGTACCAAACGGTACATACCGCATCAGGGCAAAAATGGGTGATTTATTCATGCCATCGTGGCAAAAACTGGTATTTGAAGGTGTTGCATCACCGGTCAAAATACTTGAAGCAGGTGAATTTGACTGGACGGGTGAACGTGTTGTAAAGGTAAAAGACGGTTCCCTGAATATAAAAATATATTTTGACGAAAATGAAAAACGTGTTGCCGGAATAAGTGAAATTGTTTTTCAGCAGGTATATTAATCCGGATATTATTAAAGCTTAATTTTTTTTAAACCTGATATTAACGATATGAATAAGAAATTGATAAAACGAATTATCGCGGTAATTATTCTTGCCGGAATTGGTTACGGAATATGGTTTGTATGGCCGCGTTTGCCTATTATTACCGCTTTTGCCGCAAAGGGCATGTGTTCCAGTGTTTTTTTGGCTGATAAACAGCCCGAAAGAGTAAAAGCTGAAGATTTGTCATTTTTTCCTATCAGTCTGGCAAAAACAACTGTTGATTACAATGAAAAATCGGTCACTTCAACCGTGTTCGGACTGGCAAAGCGAAAAGCCGTTTTTCGGGAGGGATTCGGCTCTGTGATTGTACTGAAAACGCCTGCTGTACAATTGCAAAAACAAAAGTTTAATATTCCTGTTCCCGAGTTTTTACCCGACACTGTTGCATGGCCGAAAGGAAATGTTTTGGCAGATACGGTTCCCGCCGGTGTTAATATTGCAGAGCTTAACCGGATTCTTGAAGATTGCTTTGATAAACCGGGAGATGAACCGTTTAAAAAAACATTAGGGGTGCTGGTGGTTTATAAAAATCAGATTGTCGGAGAAAAATATCTTGACGGGTATAACAGCAGTACAATGTTTCACGGATGGTCAATGACTAAGAGCATAACCGGTGCCTGGGCCGGAATACTGGCAGACAGGGGATTGCTAACTCTTGATGAACCGGCAGGCATTGAAGCCTGGCAAAATGATGAGCGAAGCAATATCACAGTTGAAAATGTACTTCAAATGAGTACCGGTCTCGACTGGTTTGAAAACTATTTTACCATTTCGGATGCCACCGTAATGCTGATGCAAAGTGAAGATATGCTTGCTTCTGTTTCAAAATGTAAATCTGCTTATGAACCCGGCAGCTTCTGGAATTATTCATCGGGCGATGCAAATCTTTTGTCGGGAATAATCAGAAAAAAGACCGGTAGCGATAACGTGTATCATACCGGAATTTATAAAGACCTTCTTCATCGTGCCGGGATGCTAAGAACAATTGTTGAAACTGATGCAAGCGGCCTTTTTGTGGCATCCTCTTACAGTTACGGTACTGCAAGAGACTGGGCACGCTTTGGTTTACTTTTTTTGAACAATGGAGTTTTTGCAGGTGATACAATCCTTTCCGCCAACTGGGTTGATTTCATGAAAACACCGGCACCGGCATCAGATGGAAAATATGCGGGGACTTTCTGGCTGAAGGAGCCGGAAGAAAAAAATGCTCTGACTGATATTCCTGACGACATATTTTTTGCCGATGGTTTTTTAGGACAGCGGATTTATATTGTACCATCAAAAAATCTGATTGCGGTGCGTCTGGGATTCGGAATGGGCAATTT
>CAZXTX010000333.1:0-3379 GCA_964643695.1 uncultured Mariniphaga sp.
GCCGAACAATATTCATTAATAGAAACTTTTGATAAATCAATCAACTTCCCTTCGGAAACATTCAGCTCTTTTTCGGCACTGTTTCCGATACGCACCAGATGTTTTCCGGCAGCAGGCCCGAATTCAAAACTTACGGCGAATGTGTCTCCCGATTGCAGTTCAACAGGTATGACCTGCTCTTCACGGTTGTTGACCATCAGAGCAGCGTTGATTTTTTGAACTTCTGATGTCAGGTTACGTGCTCTGGCTGTGGCTTTAATCTTTTCGCCTTCAATGAGGCGGTTCGTTGAAATCTGAAAATCTTCAAACACAACTGCAGGTTTTTCGCCTTCAATTTTGATGGTTTGATAGTCGGTTGAACCAATGGCAATGTAATGTTCCCCCTCGTCATACAGCCTTATTTCAAATTCAATCTGACGGGTGTTGTCTTTTATTACGGGAAACAGTTTTCGCTCCTTTACCTTGCCGTCAATATAAAGCTCAACCGGTGCAATGCCGGTGGTTCCGCTGTTTGTAACATCTGCGGTAATTCTGATATTGCTTCCCGCCGTAACCGCCCCGGTTCCTGTTTTTGAAGGAGCATCAATTTTCAGGTTGCTCTCTTGAAAATCAGGTTCTCCCTCAATTATCATTTCAGGTGCGTTTTCAGGTGCTTCAATCGTAAAATTGTTGCGGTAGGTATTGTCTTCTATCATTGCCGCACAAAGTTTCCATTCGCCCTGATTCAAATTGTAATAAATATTTTCTTCACTTGTCCATCCAATTGACATATTGTCGAACCAGAATGCCACATTATCGTTGAAAAAGCCTGCGTGCACATCGTGCACCAGATTCCGGCGAACTGTGGAACTGAAGGTCATCCCGGCGGTTTTAATGGCTCCGGTATCGTCGGCATCTTCCTGTACATTATCCAGGTGATTGTACTCAACGAGGTATCCGCCGTCAATGGCTTCCTCCAGGTTTGACCAGCCACCCACATCAATTGCAAACCGTCCGCGTGTTTTGGTGATGTAGTTATGCGAAATGATGGTCATCAGTGTATAGGATGCGTGGATGTTATTGCCTCCGCAATCGAAAAGCTTGTTGTATGAAAATTGGGTTTCCCGCGTAATTTCCCGTCCGTCAACCGGATTTGAAGGGCCGCGCATAAAAACTGCACCTCTGTCAATGGTTTCAAACCGGTTTCTTAAAATCCGGGTCTGGTAACATCCTTTAGCGATGTTTAGTCCGGTTCCGCCGCAGGAACGGATTTCGCCGTCAACCAGTTCGCAGGCATGGGCAAATTCGTACGAAACTGCATTGCTTCCGGCAGTAACACCTTCAAAGGCAAGTCCGTAAAATCTCAGGTTACGTACCGGCTTTGTAAGTTCACCCTGAATTTTAACCAGGCTGCTCAGAAACGGCACACCTGCTGACACTTCATTCGGATTACTTATATCTTCGGCGGGGATATAGCTTATTTCCCTGTTTTTTTTGTCGAAAAACCATTCGCCGGGTGCATCCAGCAGCTCTTTTATGTTTTCCACATAATAACGTGGCGGCACAATCACCACTCCGTCCTGCGGTGTGCGGAATGTGGCAATGCCTTTCTTTTCGTCAATATTTACAAAAGAGTTGATTCCGGTGTGCCAGCGCAGCAGCATAACCACACGGTTATCATCCATATCTTTCCAGTTCTTCAGCTCTCCTTTTTTAAAATGGAGTTCGCCGGTTGATTGTGATATTACGGGCGGAACAAAATATCCTTCATTCGGAGTTCTTGCCAGAGTCTGGCGTTTGCCGTTAACTATCAGCATTGCGGCAGTGTCGGCATCAAAAGGTGCTGTCCATATTTTACCTTTTTGTGTCCAGTTGTTTACAGGAACCGCACCTGAAATAACCGGCTTTTCTCCGGGATATGCAGCATAAGTAACATAGTGGTCTTTCAGTTTGTGATATTCAAATGCGCCGGTGGGCAGGTTTGTTTCCACGCGTTCACCACCGTCGGCAGGTTCAAACGTGAGAGGTTTTGTTAAAGGATAAGTTCCTTCGCGAAGGTAAACCAGAATATCCCTGCCTCTGCCAAGCGGGTGGGGCGAACCAATCCAGCGCGTTTCCACGGGCGGGTCTTTTGGCTTGTAAACTTCGGCTTTCAGCTCCCGGACGGCTTTTTGAGCTTTTTCAATTGTAAGAAACGGGCCGTCGGTGCCATTGGTATTGGGTTCGGGCAGTGTACCCGACCAGTTGTCATTTCCCTTCGGAGAAACGTAAAAGTCGGCCTTTTCGGGGTATCCAAACGGCTGCCACTCCTCACCTTCCAGAATTTTGCCGTCTCTGTGCAGGTTTTGAGATTGGGAAAATGCATTTTGCCCGGCAAACCACATAATTAAGTTTAAGGCAAATATTGTAAAAATCAAGTTTTTCATACTGCTTCCTGTTGATATTTATATTTGATATTTATAAAAGGTTTTTAAGCTTTCAAACTTATTGAAACCCTTTTAACTGTAATTATGGGTTTTTGCTTATTCGCTATGATATTTTAACCTGAAGGGACAAATATAGATTAAAAACAGGAGAAATGGGAGAAATTAGTTTAGGAAAGATAGGGAAAGGCGGAGGCTAAGGCGGAGACAAAGGTGTAAAATATGGATATTAAGTGGTTGTTTTTTGATATTGATTTTTCTTAGGAAAAGTGTCACCGCTACGCGGCTAATATAATCTTTTGTGAGGTCATCTTTTACCATACTATCGGTGCTATGCACCTTGTATCAGACTGGATTTTTATCATAAACGGGCAACTTTGAATGTTTATAATTGATTTTATTAAGCAGAGTGATCGCTACGCGGCTTATGTAACATTTTTTATGTAGCTTTTTTACCATACTGTCGGTGCTATGCACCTTGTATTAAATCAAATATTATCATAAATTGGCAAATTAATGCCGCGATAAGCTGATTATTGTTGAATTATTAAAAATATTTATTGACGGAAAATAGCCGCATAGCGGCTACGGTATGGTACATCACCCGCCCCAGCTGTCGCGGTCCAGACTGCGGTAGTGGATGGCTTCCGAAAGATGGTGTGCCTGAACGTTTTTTTCGTTTTCCAGATCGGCAATGGTGCGGGCAACCTTTAAAATGCGGTCATAGGCCCGGGCAGAGAGACCCAGTTTGTCCATCGCATTTTTTATGAGTTCATTTCCGGTTTCGTCCAGCTGAACATATTTGCGGATAAGTTTCGAGCTCATTTGTGCATTTGAATAAACCCCTTTATGATTTTCAAACCGTTTTTCCTGAATTTTTCGTGCTTCAATTACCCGTATCCGAACGGCTTCGCTGTTCTCCGAAGATTCCATTTCAGACAGCTTTTTAAACGGAACCGGAACCACTTCCAGATGGA
>CAZXTX010000334.1:0-3377 GCA_964643695.1 uncultured Mariniphaga sp.
ACATAAAGACATTCTTAAAAAAATAGTTTCCGAAAGAGTTGAACTTCTAAAATGATAAAGAAATTTGATGGCATAAAAATAAGCCGGCAGGCAACATTCAGGACTTAAACGAAATGCAGCGCAGAATAAGCCACATAACGACCGTAATTAACCAATAAGCTGGGGTTCTTTTGATCTAATACTATTCGCTGTTTGAAACGTGAATAACCTTCACGAAATCCGGGAACAAGCTCCTTGGCCTGTTCGATAATTACAAGTTCTTTTTTTGATATAATTCTTTGATTATTGAATAATGTCAAAGTTTGTAAGTTTTGTTATATTCGTTCTTGGTTGGCTAGCGAAGCTTTTGTTCAGCAGCTCGTTTGGCAAAATTATATAAAATGAATCAAGATATAGAGAAAAACGGTAAGCCATATGTTTTTAGATATAGACCTGACAACGATTTTACACTAAATGAAATCAAGGAATCCTATATTTATTTTCAAAAACGTGAATTATTAAATGATCCTTTCGATTCAACACCTGATTTAATCGATTTACAAGAAATTGACATTGATAAATTCTTAAAAGTAATTGAGAAATTATTAGGTCGGGAAAATAAAGAATCTGTCACTAAAAATTTGAGTAAAAAAAGGATAGAAGAAATTGTAAAAGTTTCAGTTCCTAAATTCATAAATAAACATGGAATAGCATGTTTTTCTACGCTTCCAGGAATTAACATGCCCTTGTTAGCAAATTATGCAAATAATCATAAGGGAATTTATATTCAGTACAATATAGATTTAGATAAAGGTTTTTTTAAAGGTATACGCTTAATGAATTATCAAAAAGAATTGAAAAAAATATCGGTTAAACTCTTAGAAAATGAAAATGATATTTTTGAATTATTTTATTTAAAACAAGATAATTGGTCGTATGAGAAAGAATTAAGACTTATTAAGGATAATTTCGGAAAATATTATTTAAACAGAGAAGCAATGAGAAATATTATTTGTGGATATAATTGCTCTAAAGATTATATAGAGAAAATACTTGATGCGAATAAATTGAATACTCATGTAAGCGTTTGGAAAATGGAAAAACCTAAGCAACATAATAGATTACAAATGGAGTTAATATAATACATCGCCTAACATTCAGGACTTAAACGAAATGCAGCACAGCGGAATTTCGGTTTAAGTCTCTGTTGACTGAAGTGCAGTGGTGGTTTTGCCGTATTATGGGATTTTAATTGGGGTAAGTGTTTTGGAAGGAGGAATTAAAGGATGTTTTTTGTTTTTTTTACTCCTTTTTAATGGGTAGAATCCAGATATTTACCAAAGCTCACCATTATTTTTTGTTGGTAAGGACAAATTCCTTTTAAATCAGACATTTTCTGTTATTTTTAATCAATTTAGTACGTAGGAATCCCTGTACACTTTTGGCGGATTTTATTGTTTACTGTTTTTCAAATGTTGTATATTTATTGCGCAAATATGAGATTGTGCTGTGTATAAAACAAAATCCGTGATTAGAATTAGATTAATAATCATTCTGACAATTTTTATTTCCAAATTCACATTGGGACAGTCGGAAAAGAATAAAGAATTAAATGCTGAGCTAATTGGAACTTGGGAATTTGTAGAATTAAGAGATGCCATGGGGAATAAAGTGGATACCATATTTCATAATGTTCCGGGACTTGATAAACAAGGTTGGGAAATTCCAGAAGGACCTTTATTGATTTATAACTCTGACGGAACATATTCAATACAATTTACTCCTCATAATATCGACAATGGAAAATGGTATTACAACAAAAAGAAAAAGGCGATTATTCAAATATTTTATTATTTAAAGCCATATGGAACTGCAGCTCAATATTTAATTGATAAGGGACACGCGAAACAAGATGAAAATGGTGATTATTATGAAGTAATAACTGTTAAAGTTATAGAGCTCACAAAAGATAAATTGATAATTCTCGAAAGTGAAGGAAGACAACGGACATTTATTAAAAAACAATAAAAATCGCCATTAAAAGAAATTAAACAAGCCGAAGATATAAAAAACAATACCTTGCATATCGCAGACAGGTGAACAAGTATTGATTTGAATTATAGGATTCGTATATTTGTACTATGATGAGCAGGAATGACATATTGAACAGGTTACGGGAATTAAAACCTTTTTTAAACAGAGAATACTCGGTAAAAGAAATCGGTTTATTCGGTTCCTTCGCATCAGACAGTGCAAAAGAGGATAGCGATATTGATTTACTTGTAGAACTTGAAAAACCCATAGGCTGGAAATTTTTTTCATTAGAAATTTACCTGGAACAAATTTTTGGAAGGAAGATAGATTTAGTCACGAAAAATGCTCTGCGGGAAAGATTAAAAGAGGATATTCTAAACAAAGTAAATTACGTATAGCTTGAATAGGAAAAAACGCATATACATAATGTATCTTGAAGATATTCAGTTGTCAATTTCCCGAATCTCAGAGTATATCGCAGACTTGAATTTTGTATCATTTAAGCAAGACTATAAAACTGTTGACGCTGTAATCAGAAACTTTGAGATAATCGGAGAAGCATCTAAAAATATTCCCGATTTCATTAAAGAAAAATACCCAAATATACCCTGGAGAGAAATGTATTACCTGAGGAACAAGGTATCACATGAATATTTCGGTATTGATTACGAGATTATCTGGGATGTTGCCATAAATTACCTGCCTGAAAACAAATTGCACATTGACCAAATAATTGTAGAAGAATCTGAAAAATGAGTATTTGTACGTAAAACAAAAAACCCGGTTTCATCACCAGCATAAAAACTGGGAGAGGAATCACCGGGGCTACAATACAAAGATAACACATCTTATGGAAAAACTTGAGATTAGCTTTTCCAAACTGTCCGAAAAACATAAGAAAAAGAAAGACAATGAATTCTAAATTTAATGGGATTAGAAAGTTAAGAAACAGAATTTTTCATCCTTCCGGTTACTTTGAAAAGCTTTTGTATTCTTTTTTCAATAGTATTTCGGCAGTTTCTCTGTCACTTTACTGAATAAAAATCGTTTTCAGTTAATAAATAATATAATTTGAGTGAAAAAAAGGAAGTTAATCTTCTCTTTTGAGTATTTCTTTGTGTAGCGTGCTTTTTTTACCGATTGGAAAAATATAATAGAACAATTATCGCTCTGCTCAATTATTCTAAATATTTTAACCATCGGCATTAACGATTGTAAATACAATTCGTATAAAATTAAGCAGGCAGATTTGAAGAATTATTAAAATTATGAATATGAAACTAACATTTAAAATTTTTACTTTTTTGGTGATTATCTCTTTTTCGGTAAACGGTCAGCTGCCGTATGACTATTACGGGCGACAG
>CAZXTX010000335.1:0-3361 GCA_964643695.1 uncultured Mariniphaga sp.
AGTCCAAACTGTTTTGTAAATTTACAATCGTTAATGCCGATGGTTAAAATATTTGAACAAATGAGCAGAGCGATAATTGGTCTATTATATTTTTCCAATCGGTATAAAACATTTACACCCAAGAGTATAATTAAAATCATGCGAGTTCCCTGCCTGCTTTGTCTGTCGTCAAACAGGAAGGCAGGCATACTATACCATTAATAATAAACAATTTTAATAGTATGAAAGAGTGGAGCCTGAAACAGATTGAACATCTGGATGAAAAACTTAAAGATGTAAAACAACGCGATTTGAGATTTTTCAGAGTTGAAGAATTTAAACGTAATATAAAAAGGGTAAACGATTTTTCAGAAAGCTGTTCCGAGTGTAAAAAGGAAAAACTGAATATAAATGACATAGTTCAAAAAATTGAAGAGGCGATTGAGGTTCCGGGAAAATCGCGCAGGGAATATGACCGTATAATGGGGCGCATATCTGCTCATATGCAAAAGGAACATGGTTTTTATCCTCCATTCTATTTCTCCTATCTGTTTTCATTTTTTGGTATGGTTGCCGGTATTTTGACAGGTTATCTGTTAATGAAGCTCTTCCCCCAAATTGACTGGGTTATGCTTATTTCCGGTTTTGTTGCAGGTTTGTTTGCAGGATATTTTTATGGAAACAGAAAGGATAAGCAGGTAAGGGAGCAAAAAAAGCTGATGTGATTTACTATACCTTTGAAAACAAATAATTTTAATTATATGAAATTTATTGTTATTGAAGGCAATATTGGTTCGGGCAAAACAACATTTGCAAAAATGCTTGCTGCCGAAATGAATGCAAAACTCATTCTGGAACAGTTTGACGAAAATCCTTTTTTACCAAAATTTTATGAAGATCAGGAACGTTATTCATTTCCATTGGAACTCTCATTTTTAGCCGACCGCTATAACCAGATTAAAAAAGAGATACTCAATCTTGATTTGTTTTATTCATTAATTATTGCCGATTATTATTTTGCCAAAACAGCCATATTTGCAGAAAACACATTAAAGCCGGACGAATATCATCTTTTCAGGCAGATTTTTAATATGGTTTCAGATACTGTTCCCCGTCCTGACCTGTATGTTTACCTTCATGCAGATACTTCAAAACTGCTCTACAACATAAGAAAACGAGGACGGGATTATGAAAAAAACATTACTGCGGATTATCTTGAAAAAATTAAGGAGGGATATTTTGGCTATTTCAGGGGAGTTGTCTCATTCCCAGTGCTTTTGATTGATGTCAATCAGATTGATTTTGTAAATAAAAGAGAACATTTTAATTTTTTGAAAAATTCTCTGTTTAATGAAAAATATAATTTAGGCATAAACAGGCTTATTTTGTCCTAATTTTCGGTTTTTTTATTTTTTGATATTAAAAAGCTTGCTATTTTTGTATTTCTTTGAAAAGTAAAAATTTTATTCAATTTATAATATCGGTATCTTATGAAAAATTTTAAATTAAAATCGCTTGTCCTTTTTATGTTTGCTGCTGTGCTGCTTTCCGGCTGTGCAGGATTAAACAAGATGAAGAAGAATGCTGATCAGATTCAGTTCAGAGTTACACCTGAAGTTTTGGAAACACATGCAGGAAATGTGGATTTAACTGTTGACGGAAGATTTCCTGTAAAGTATTTTAATAAGAAAGTTACTTTAACAGCAACTCCTGTACTGAAATATGGTAATGGCCAGACAGACTTTAACCCCGTTACCCTTCAGGGAGAAAAGGTTCAGGGTAATAATAAAGTAATTAGTTTTAATGCCGGAGGTTCCTTTAATTACAAAGATGCTGCCCAGTTTCAGGAAGCTATGAGGAAATCAGAGCTTGTAGTGAATATGACTGCATCAAAAGGATTAAAATCTGTTGATTTTGCTCCCGTAAAAATCGCTGACGGAGTAATTGCCACCAGCACCATGGTTGCAAATATGCCAAAAGCAATTTTGGGTGTGCGCCGCGAAGCCAATACCACAGGCAAGTATGATCCGAATATTGACCCGTTTCAGAGAGTGGTTCCTGATGAAATGATGGCTGATATTTATTATCTGATAAATCGTGCTAATCTCAGAAATGAAGAAATATCCAAAAAAGAAATCGCCGAATATCTGAAATATACACAGAATGCCAACAAGGAAGATCGCATTAACCTTATGGGCGTTGAAGTTTCAGCTTACGCATCTCCTGACGGAAGTATAGATTTCAATACTGAACTGGCAGGAAAACGTAAAGATTCATCTTCTGAATTTTTGGCAAAAAAATTAAAAGAGCTAAATGTTGACATTAATCTGAAAACAAGATATACACCCGAAGACTGGGACGGTTTTAAGAAAAAAGTTGAACAGTCCAATATTCAGGATAAGGAGCTTATTTTGAGAGTTCTTTCAATGTATAGTGATCCTGAGGTTCGCGAGCGCGAAATCAGAAATCTTTCTGAAACTTTTACTGAACTTGCAGAAACAATTCTTCCTGAGCTTCGCCGTGCAAAAATGCTTACAAATGTTGAGCTTATCGGAAAAACCGATGAAGAACTTAAAGCACTTGCAATATCAGACCCGTCATCGCTCAATCCGGCAGAACTGCTTTATGCTGCAACTCTGTTCGACAGTCTTGACGAGCAACTTTCGGTTTACAATTCATTTATAAGAATTTATCCCAACGACTGGCGCGGCCCAAACAATGCCGGTTATATTCTTGTAAAACAGATGAAATACGATCAGGCAAAACCTTTGTTTGAAAAAGCAGAAACACTGATGAACAGTGAACCGATTATTAAAAATAATCTTGGAGCCATTGAACTGTATGAAAACAGTGTGGATGCTGCCGAAGTATTTTTTGGTTCTGCATCAGGTGCAGGTAAGGAAGTTAACTACAACCTTGGCCTTGTAAGTCTTAAAAAAGCAAATTACGATCAGGCTGTTCGTTATTTCAGCGACTTCCAGGATGTGAATTCGGGGCTTGCCAAAATTTTGGCCGGCGACAATAACGGTGCGCTCAGAGACCTTGAGGCATTTGACCGCCCCAATTGTTTTAAGAAAGAATATCTGAAAGCAGTTATAGGTGCACGCACTGCACGTGAAAGCTTATTGTTTGAAAGTCTGGAAAAAGCAATCCAGTACAATCCTGACATGAAGCAAAAAGCTTTAACCGACCTCGAATTTGTTAAATATTTCAGTAATGCGAAATTCCAGCAGTTGGTTAACTAATTAAAATATTGATTTTTGCAAAGGGCAGTCAGATAAAATGGCTGCCCTTTGTTTTTTAGCTATTCAGGTTTTTATTTAAGCCAATAATACGAATTGTATTTACAAAATAGTCCAAACTGTTTTGTAAATTTACAATC
>CAZXTX010000336.1:0-3358 GCA_964643695.1 uncultured Mariniphaga sp.
GTTAATTTTTTGTTCATTATTTTATGTTTTTTTGAATTGATTAATTTTTCTGCGGATTTTTAACCGTTCCCATAAACAGAATTGCGCCGGTACTCTTTTCGGTAATTGCATACATAAACGGTTTGTTTACGATAAACGGTGTTTTCTGAGGCCCCGGTGACAGGGAAGTGCGTGCAATAGCAACCACGGTTACTGCCGCAGCTTCTGTGCCTTCCTCGTTTACCTCAATAAATGATTTGTGTTTTACATAGTCGATAAAAAGATTGTCTTTTTTGCTTATTCCCGAAAAATCTGCTTTTGATCCGGAAAACGCAATTCCCATCCCCATTTGTGTCAGAACATCATTAAGTGTGATTTCATATTCATACTTGAACCTTGGGAATTTTATGTCAACATCTCTAATTACATTGAAGCTTTTCATCCATGTATTCCAGTTTTTTTCATTTAGTTCGTTTGTAATGTCATTAACAGTTTTCCCGCTTTCGGGCAAAAAAACATACATATTATAATTGCCTTTTCCGTAACTCAACTCAACTGCGCTGAACAAATCATTTTTTGTGTATGGCAGGGTATCCAGCCGCTGCATCATTTTGGTATTGAAACTTTCGCCTTTTTCAGGATAGAAAGTAAATTCCTGTGTGCTTTTTTCATTAAACTCTTTTTGCCATATTCCTTTAAAATAAATTGCATTCAGAAGGAACATAACCTGATCGGGTGTAATTTGCTCAATTATATTTTCAATCTTATCGTGAGTTTTATCTGCAACCCATCCGTTAATGGTCTCTACCGCCTGCTGTGAGGCAAAATCAAGTGACGATACTTCCGCGTCATAATATTTTTTGTTGACGGCAATAAAATCTTTTTCAACCTGAAAATCATTACGGTAAAAAATGGCGTTTGCAATTTCAAGCAGAACCTTCGGGTCCAGTGATTTCAGGGTTCTGAGCAGTTCATAATAGGTGTTGTTGATTTCATCCGGCGTAAGTCCGTAAACTTTTAGTGTTTTTTCCATAGCTTCTTTTGTCTCGCCGTCGGCACCGTTATAGGTCATTGCAAGTGCCAGACTTACACTCAGTGGCGAAACCATAATGTTTTTGTCTTCCTTTTCAGAATCATAAATATTCCGGTAAAGTTCAAAGCCGAAATTGTTGCCGGCTTCAATGATCCGTGCTGTTTTTTCGACAGGCACCGGCTCACCGTTTGAATTGTTGAGTGAAGTGTAGCACCCTGAAAAAAGAGT
Organism: uncultured Mariniphaga sp.; assembly: GCA_964643695.1. Classification (GTDB taxonomy): domain Bacteria; phylum Bacteroidota; class Bacteroidia; order Bacteroidales; family Prolixibacteraceae; genus Mariniphaga. The sequence continues at coordinate 1,241 of CAZXTX010000336.1, forward strand.
CATTGCAAAAAGCATTAAAATGGTTTTTATTTTCATTTTCCCTCATTATTTAAAAAAGTTTAATCAAAAGTATGACTCTTTAAAGTACGAAAACGTTGCGTGAATAAAAAATATTTTTGTTTGGACGCAACGTTTTTTGGTTTTCATGAGTCTGTCAGATGAAACAGAAATTTAAAATGATAGTTGTAACGGATATTCAGACTTTATTTCAGAAAATTTTATTCTGCGGTAAAAACGGAAAATGTCCTACTTTTGAGCCAAATTTTGCAAACTTTGGTTTTGGAAGATTATAAAGATATTATTAATAAATGTGCCTCTGGTAATGCGCTTGCGCAGGAAAAACTTTACCGGTTGCTGGCCCCTGAAATGTTTGGGGTTTGCTTGCGGTATGCCAGAAACAGGGCTGAAGCAGAGGATAATTTGCATGATGGTTTTATAAAGGTTTTTAAAAATATTGGAAAATTCAGGTACGAAGGGCCGTTTGAAGGCTGGGTAAGAAGGATTATGGTGAATGTGTCTCTTAATAAATACCGGAATCAATTTGTTTTACATCCGGTTGAGGAGCTGGAACAGTACGAAACAACGCAGATGTCGGAAAATATTACCGGTAATCTTGAGGCGGAAAAGCTGATGGAACTTATTCAGGAGCTGCCGCCACGCTACAGAATGGTTTTTAATCTTTATGCAATTGAAGGAATGAACCATCAGGAGATAAGTGAAGTGATGAATATTTCGGCTGTAACATCAAGGTCGAACCTGGCACGTGCCAGGGATATTTTAAAACGTAAAGTACAGGAATTGTATAGTGAAATGGATTTGAATGCAAAATAGTTGCAAAATGAATGACAAATTAAATATTGACAAAATTTTTCGTGAAAAACTGGAAGGGTTTTCCGAAAAACCGCCTGAATATATTTGGGAGAATATTCAGGCAGACATGGCAGCCAAACGCCGAAAAAAAATGATGTTGTGGTATGGCTGGTCTGCTGTTGCCGCTGTGTTGCTGTTTGCATTTATTGCCGGATGGTATTTTAATGTTTCTCCCGAACAGGAATTCGGTCAGATTGCACAAACAGAAAAGAAACTAACAGAAGAAACTGAGGTTAAGATTGATGATACACTGACACAAACAGGAAAATTTATTGCAGAAGTTACAGAGAAAACCGGTGTTGTTGAAGATAATGAAGTTGTTGCTGTTAAAACCGTACAGACAGCATCTTTAGTAAAGGAAACAGAGCCGGTGAATTTATTACAAACTGATATTACAACTCAGACAGTGACTGATGATGATGTTGTAACATCTGCCCCGGCGAATACGGAATTAATTGAGCCGCTTCAAATTGCAGAAACAGCAACTGCTGTAAAAGCGGAAACAGAGACTGTTTCAAAAGAAGATGAGCCGGAGCCGGCAGAAGAACTTTATATCTGGGAACAGATGATTATTGATGAAAATGCCCGTAACGGCAATATTGCCGCCAAAACCGGCAAAGGCTGGAAAGTCGGGGTAAATGTGTCACCGGGTTATTCATCACATTATGTAAATTACGGTGATGTATATTCCGGGAATATGACATCGGCAGTAAAAAGCGGCAATGCAAGTGTGGGAGGAGGAATTTCCGTTCAGTATAAAACCGGAAAGAAAGTTAGTGTTGAAAGCGGGGTTTACTATGCACAAAACGGACAAAAAACAGGCAGCACTCCCCGAATGTTTGGCAAACAGTCTGATATGCTTTTTGCAGGTGTGCCGGAAGGAGAACAATATTTTAATGCTTCAGTTGAGCTTGCAGGCAATGAAATAGTGATGAACAGTACAGCCGGAATAATTGAGTTTGACGAGATGCCGAGAGGAGTAGAACTGGCTGCCAATCTTGAAAAGAGCGGGCACTATGGCAATTCTTTTCTTTCAGGCGGTGAACTGTCGCAGGTTTTTGATTTTGTGGAAGTGCCGGTTTATTTGCGCTATCTGCTAATCGACAGTAAACTGGATATTGAGCTGCTGGGCGGAATTAATGCCGGAATTGTGGTTGGCAACAATGTTTTTGTTGATAATGAATACGGTAATCAGCATGTGGGAAAAACACGTGATATCTCCAATTTGAATATCTCGGGAACTGTCGG
>CAZXTX010000337.1:0-3327 GCA_964643695.1 uncultured Mariniphaga sp.
ACGGTTGATGTGGAAATTTTCGGCTACAATTTTGACCAGACCAACTCTCTTGCCGAGGAGGTTCGGAAAAGACTTGAAAATATACCCGGAGCCATTGATATTCAGGTGAGCCGAAAAACCGACAAGCCCGAACTGGAATTTGTGTTAGACCGCGATAAACTGGCACTTCACGGACTTACAACTGTTCAGGTTTCCACAAACATAAGGAATGCAGTAAGCGGAATGTTAGCTTCTAAATACAAGGAAGAGGGTGAAGAATATGATATCAGGGTCAGATTTAAGGAAGAGTTCAGAAGCTCGTTAACCGACCTCGAAGAGCTGTCGGTTGTAACTCCTGCCGGACAACGCATAAAACTCAAGGAACTGGGAGAGATAAAAGAGTACTGGTCGCCACCCAATATTGAGCATAAACGCAGGGAAAGAATAGTAAAGGTTACCGCAAAACCCGACAAAATAGCACTTGGCCAACTCGCAAGCAGAATAAATGCCGAACTCGACGGAATAGAAATACCACAGGAAGTTCTGCTGAATATAGGAGGCACCTATGAAGACCAGCAGAAATCATTCATGGATTTAGGGCTGTTAATGGTAATCAGCCTGATTCTGGTATTTATAGTTATGGCATCGCAGTTTGAATCGTTTGTAATGCCGTTTGTGATAATGTTCTCAATTCCGTTTGCATTTTCGGGAGTTATTCTGGCACTATATTTAACAGGAACAACCTTAAGCCTTGTGGCAGCACTGGGAGCCATTCTGCTGATAGGTATTGTGGTGAAAAACGGTATCGTTCTCATCGACTTTACCAACCTGATGCGCGACCGCGGATATGAACTGTACGAAGCGATTGCACTTTCAGGAAAATCGAGGCTGCGCCCGGTTTTGATGACGGCAGCCACCACGGCCCTCGGTATGCTTCCGCTGGCACTCAGCACCGGTGAAGGTGCGGAACTATGGCGGCCAATGGGAATTACAGTAATCGGCGGATTAATTTTTTCAACCATCGTTACAATGGTTATTGTTCCGGTCATGTACGGGCTTATGGCACGAAGCGGCGAACGCGACAAAAAAAGAAAAGTTGTTAAACAAATCCGGTTTCTTGATAACGGATTAAATGAAAACTGAAATGAAAGCAGTAATGATAATTTTTAACCAGGCCAATACCGAACGTATTGAATATATGTTTGATGTGTTGGAAATAAGAGGTTATACCTGGTTTCAGGACGTTATGGGGCGCGGAACCGAAACCGGCGAACCACGTATGGGAACTCACACATGGCCCGAAATGAATTCGGCAGCACTAACTGTTATTCCTGAAGAAAAGGTTGACAGACTGCTTGATGCAGTGGAAAAACTTGATGCAATAAACAAGGAAGTGGGCGTTAGGGCTTTTGTATGGAATATTGAAAAATCGGTTTAATCTGATTTTAAAATACTACAAAAAAGAGGGAGATTAATTTTCCCTCTTTTCTGTTTTTTCACTTTCGGTTACGCATACATATTCCTACTTTTCAACCGCCGTATGTTAAATACTGGTTGCACCTAAACATCGGAAAACCGTCTGATTTCATTATATTTGTGCCAAAATTCAGTAAACATGACTCCACAATATGATGAAGGAACAATTCGCACTCTCGACTGGCAGGAACATATCCGGAAACGCCCGGGGATGTATATTGGCAAACTGGGTGACGGATCGGCAGCGGATGATGGAATATATGTGCTGCTGAAAGAAGTGATGGACAACTCAATTGACGAGTTTATGATGGGCCACGGTAAAAAAATCATTATAAACATTGAAGATGACAAAGTTACCGTACGCGACTTCGGACGCGGTATCCCCCTTGGCAAACTTGAGGATGTTGCCAGTAAAATGAACACCGGCGCAAAATATGACTCCAAAGTTTTTAAAAAATCAGTGGGGCTTAACGGTGTCGGAATAAAAGCCGTTAACGCACTGTCAACAAAATTTACAATTCGCTCAATACGCGATGGAGAAGCCAAAGAGATTGAGTTCAGCAAAGGAATAATTTTAGATGAAAAAGAGTTAAAGGGAGTGGAAGATCCAAACGGAACTCTGGTAACTTTTGAACCTGACGGTGAGGTTTTTCAAAATTTCCGTTACATAAACGACTATGTGGAAAACATGGTCAAAAACTATACTTTCCTGAATTCCGGCCTGACTATCGAATACAACGGGGAACGGTTCTATTCACGCAACGGGCTTCGTGACCTGCTGGAAGAGAACATGGATGACAATCCTATTTATCCGATTATTCACCTCAGCGGAAACGATATTGAAATTGCAATAACTCATGGCAACAGATACGGGGAAGATTATTACTCGTTTGTTAACGGACAGCACACCTCGCAGGGCGGAACTCACCTGCAGGCTTTTCGCGAAGTTTATATTAAAACTATCCGCGACTTTTACAAAAAAGATTTTGATCCGTCGGATATTCGTGCCTCAATTGTGGCGGCAATAAGTATTAAAGTTGAAGAACCGATATTCGAATCACAGACAAAAACAAAGCTGGGTTCAAAGGATATTGGACCCGACGGGCCTTCGGTAAGAACATTTATAGGGAATTTTATACATAAGGAGCTGGATAATTTCCTGCATAAGAATCCGGAAACGGCAGAAATCTTATTGCGCAGGATAACAGATTCGGAACGTGAACGAAGGGCAATTCTGGGTGTAAAAAAACTGGCACGCCAGCGCGCAAAAAAAACAAGCGTGCACAATAAAAAGCTGCGTGACTGCCGGATTCACTTCAGCAGTAAAAATGATCTGGCCGAGGAATCAAGTATTTTCATAACAGAAGGAGATTCTGCAAGCGGTTCAATCACAAAATCGCGGGATGTAAACACACAGGCTGTTTTCAGTTTACGTGGCAAACCGTTAAACACATACGGCCTTACCAAAAAGGTTGTATATGAAAATGAAGAGTTTAACCTTTTACAGGCAGCCCTCAATATTGAGGAAAGTATTGATGATTTGCGCTACAACAAAATTATAATTGCAACCGATGCCGATGTGGACGGAATGCATATACGCCTGCTGCTAATTACGTTTTTTCTTCAGTTTTTTCCCGAGCTGATAAGAAAAGGACATGTCTATATTCTTCAGACACCGCTCTTCAGGGTAAGAAACAAGCAGAAAACTTATTATTGCTATTCAGAGGAAGAACGGCGCAGAGCAGTAAACAGGCTGAAAGGCAAACCTGAAATTACACGGTTTAAAGGCCTGGGAGAAATTTCACCCGGCGAATTCAAAAACTTTATAGGAAAAAACATTCGCCTCGATCCGGTTATAATGAAAAAACATGA
>CAZXTX010000338.1:0-3320 GCA_964643695.1 uncultured Mariniphaga sp.
TTTGTTAAAAGGTTTATAGCATAAAAAAACCCGGAAGAATCTTCCGGGCTTATTTATATTTCACCTAAAATATATACAGTTTTATTTTACTTTACTTTATCAACGATTGCTTTGAAAGTCTCAGGCTGGTTCATGGCCAAATCGGCCAAAACTTTTCTGTTTATCTCAATATCGTTTTTCTTCAGCAATCCCATAAACTGTGAATATGACATACCCTCTAAGCGGGCTGCCGCGTTAATACGCTGAATCCACAATGCACGGAAATTGCGCTTTTTGGTCTTTCTGTCACGGTAGGCATACTGCTGCCCTTTTTCCCATGTATTTTTTGCGACAGTCCAGACATTTTTACGCGCTCCGAAATAACCTCTAGTCCTTTTTAGAATTTTTTTCCTCCGGGCACGTGATGCTGCATGATTTACACTTCTTGGCATACTTTTTACTTTTTTGGTTAAAGGCGTTTACTTCATTTTAGTGATGTAACTCTTTAAAGCACAATAACCTGGTTAATTACTCATTTTAATTGTTTAAAAGGATTTTATTTCATGTTCAGCAAAAGCTTAACGTTGTTCTCATTGGTTTTGTCAATGACAGTCCATTTTGTGAGATTACGTTTACGTTTTTTACTTTTTTTAGTCAAAATGTGGCTTTTGTAGGCATGTTTCCTTTTAATTTTCCCTGTTCCGGTAAGCCTGAAACGTTTTTTGGCTCCGGAATTCGTCTTCATTTTTGGCATAATTCCTACTTACTTTAAAATGTTATCAAAGAACTGTATTATTTCTTTTTAGGTGAAATCATCATTGTCATTCGTTTTCCTTCAAGTTTGGGCATTTGTTCAACTAAACCCAAATCTTCAAGTTCTGTGGCAAGCCTTAACAGCAGGATTTCTCCCTGTTCTTTAAATAGAATCGATCTTCCTTTAAAAAACACGTAAGCTTTCACTTTTGCACCGTCTTTCAAAAATTTTTCGGCGTGCCTCAGTTTAAATTCAAAATCGTGTTCATCGGTTTGCGGGCCGAAGCGGATTTCCTTAACTACAATCTTTACCGCTTTGGCTTTCATCTCTTTTTGTTTCTTTTTCTGGTGATACAGAAATTTTGAATAGTCAATTATTCTGCATACCGGCGGATCGGCTTTTGGTGAAATTTCCACTAAATCAAGTTCCAGTTCGTCAGCCATTCTCAGGGCTTCACGTAATGGATATATGCCTTGATCTTCAATATTCTCGCCAACCAATCGAACCTGTGGTGCGGTAATAAAATTGTTAATTCTGTGTTGCGGCCCCGAATCCCTTTTTCTGTAAGGATTTTGATCCGGCCCTTTCCTTTTTATAGCTATAGTAAAACCCTCCTTTAATTAGTTATATAATCCTGATAATTGATTTTTAACTTCTTCTGTAACCATACCGGCAAATTCACCGATTTGTTTTGTTCCAATATCTCCTTCTCCCTGCCGGCGAACCGATATTGTTTCAGATTCCTGCTCTTTTTCACCAACAATCAGCAAATATGGTATTCTTTTCAGCTCATTGTCGCGTATCTTTCTACCAATCTTCTCATTACGGTCGTCAACGAAGGTGCGAATATCGGAATTATTTAGCAAAACTGAAATTTTTCCTGCATATTCATTATACTTTTCACTGATTGGTAAAATAACTGCCTGTTCGGGTGCAATCCATAGCGGAAATTTTCCGGCAGTATGTTCAATAAGCACAGCCACAAACCGTTCCATTGAACCGAAGGGTGCACGGTGAATCATTACCGGGCGGTGGCGGTTATCGTCTGCACCAATATATTCAAGATTAAAACGTTCGGGCAGGTTGTAATCCACCTGAATTGTACCGAGCTGCCAGCTTCTGCCAAGTGCATCCTTTATCATAAAATCGAGCTTGGGCCCGTAAAATGCAGCTTCGCCTTTTTTGGTAACTGTTTTAAGTCCTTTTTCCTGACAGGTTTCAATAATTGCCTGCTCCGCCTTATCCCAGTTCTCGGTTGTTCCAATGTATTTTTCAGGATTATCCGGGTCGCGGAGTGAAATCTGTGCGGTATAATCATCAAAGCTGAGAGCTTTAAAAATGATGAATATTATATCTATTACTTTTTTGAATTCATCTTTCAGCTGATCAGGCCTGCAGAAAATATGTGCATCATCCTGTGTAAATCCGCGCACACGTGTTAATCCGTGGAGTTCACCGCTTTGCTCATACCGGTAAACTGTTCCGAATTCGGCCATTCTGATTGGCAAATCTTTGTATGAATGTGGTTTTGCCTTGTAAATTTCACAATGGTGCGGGCAGTTCATCGGTTTCAGCAAATACTCTTCACCTTCGGCGGGAGTTCTTATCGGCTGAAAAGAGTCCTTTCCGTATTTTTCATAATGACCTGATGTTTTGTACAGCCTTACATCGCCAATATGTGGTGTGATTACCTGTTCGTAGCCATATTTTTTCTGTACCTTTTTCAGGAAGTCTTCAAGCTGCATCCGCAACTGTGTTCCTTTCGGGAGCCATAGCGGCAGCCCCTGTCCCACAGACTCGGAAAATGTGAAAAGTTCCATCTCTTTTCCGATTTTGCGGTGATCGCGTTTTTTTGCCTCTTCCAGCATCAGCAGGTATTCTTCCAGCATTTTTTGTTTCGGGAAAGAAACTCCGTAAACGCGTGTCAGCATCGGGTTGTTTTCGTTGCCGCGCCAGTAGGCTCCGGCAATTGATGTAAGTTTTACAGCTTTAATGTATCCTGTATCAGGCAGATGAGGCCCGCGGCACAAGTCGGTAAAGTTTCCCTGAGTGTAAAGAGTTATGGTACCGTCTTCAAGTTCTTCAATAAGTTCCTGTTTAAGCTCATCCTTTTTTTCGGTGAACATTCTCATTGCATCTTTTTTGGAAATATCCTGCCTTACAATGTCATTTTTTTGACGGGCAAGTTCCACCATTTTCTGTTCAATTGTTTGAAGGTCTTTTTCGGTGAGTTGCTGTTCGTCAGGAAGAGCTATGTCATAATAAAAACCTGTATCAACTGTTGGACCGATACCGAATTTTGTTCCCGGGTAGAAAAATTCGATTGCTTCTGCCATCAGGTGTGCCGTAGAGTGCCAGTAAGTATCCTTTCCTTCACGGTCGTCCCATGTATTCAGTTTTATCTCAGCGTCTTTGTTTATTTTTCGGGTTAAATCCCATATTTCGCCATTTACCAAAACCGACAAAACCTCCTTTGCCAGCCGGGGTGAAATCGATTTTGCAATTTCCATTCCGGTTACCGGTTCATTATACTCACGCACACTATTATCGGGAAGTGTAATTTTAAACATGTTGCTACATTCTTTTT
>CAZXTX010000339.1:0-3306 GCA_964643695.1 uncultured Mariniphaga sp.
ATCCATCGTTGCCTTAAACTTTACAAGCCATTCTTTGTCGTCAATTTTAACAAAAACCTTGGGTCTTGCACCTCCCGAAGAACCTCCATATTTGTATAACGTATCAAGTGAATCTCCGTCATAACCTGTAGTAAGAATTCTCTCGGCTTCACTTGCGAGTTTATCGAAATTGATAACTTCATCTGATGACGACTCACTAAAATCAGGACGATATTCCAATGCGCCACGCCCGGTACTGCCAATTAAAGCCAATCGCTGCAAAACTGAGAGTTTATTTGGTTCAATCCCTTTACTTCTCAGATATCTGTCCATAATGAGGTTTCCCCAGCCATCAGGCAGACTGTCATCAAACACGCCAAATCCGCCGTTAAAAGGAGTCCGTTTCGCTACAAACACCTCTTGCCTGAGTGGAAGGCTGAACGGAGAAATGGAACTGCCTGACAACAGATAACTCGGATCATATTCAAAGGCACAAAGAGAATCAGGAGTCAGGGCGATACGTCCTGTTTTTTTTCCATTCAGAAAGACTTCTATCACTTTTACATCATTCATTGCGTGAACCTCTCTTACGCTTTTTTATCTCCTGCGTTTTTAACAACTCATCAATACTCTGATAGGACTGCCTTGTAAATAACTCAGCCAGACCATCCGTATCGCCTAATGCAATGGCACACAAAACCAGATTGCGGAACGTAATCTCTCCGGTAGTTTCAAACTTACGATAGGTATCATACCCGACACCGGCACGTTTTGTAAAAGCCTTTTGCGTCAGATTAAGTTCAAGCCTCCTTGCTTTGACTCTTTCAGCAATTCGTTTCAAAATCAAGTCCGGAGCCTCGCTTATAATTGTGCCTATATCCATAGTTAAATACAAAAATATATTCTTATTGTGTTTTTATACACAATAATAAAGATAAGAAGAATTGTTGAATCTTACAATAATTTTTTTCGATTAATAAGAGTTCATCATGTTATACTTGAATATTTCTAATTTTTAGATCGATATATGAAAATCTCGTGAAAATGCTAAAAAAAATATACCGAACAATGTCAAGTCGTTTAATTATATCAATGAGATTTTAATAAAAACGGATGATTTTTGATAGCCAAAGTTCGTTCATGTAAAGTTGGAAAACATTGCCAAAATATTTAACAATTAAATCCTCAAAGAGAAGAGTTTAAGAAGGTATTATTGAAAATTGTCATGTAGTGAAACCTTTGATAATATATTTTTCATTATGACCCGAAAGGTCGGCAGGCGTCAATATCATCTCTCCCAAACTCCTTATTTTTGGTAGATGGTGTACCTCCGCTAACTATAATGCCAACTTCATCAATAGTAGTCCATTCCCAATCTTCAGGTAAACTATATTTCTTTTGTAGTTCTCTCATCTTAAATCTTTTCCAAAATATTTGTTCTTATAAATTCGTACGCTTCGTTGATATCATAAATAATTCCGATTCTCAACAATCCGTTCATATCGCTTGCGAAATCAGTATCCTCAATCTTTTTTTCCATATTTTCGAGAAACATCTTTTGTGTAACCTGACTTCCTTCTTCTTTCATATAGTGCTTAAAAGCTTCAATGACCCTTATTGCATTGACATCTGCATTATTCAAGGCATACCACAAATCGAATAGATCGCGTCCTTTCTTTCGTTGATATAAAGCTCTCAACTTCGTAGCCAATAATTCATCCAATTCATAGGTAGGAATTAAAGCTTTTCCATTATCCCATTCAGAATATAGCTGAACAAGAATATCTTGTAACCCATATACAGAAAAGTGTTCCCTAGTATTGACCTCTATCTTTAGTTTCATTGGCACATCATCCTCGGATAAAATGCTATACACAATGGTATTATTATGTTCTTTTTGCTTGATACGTGGTTTTCCCAAAAATGAAAGCTGTTCCCGAATCCTGTCTATAATTGCTCCAAAAGGTTCTGCTTTTACCTGTACCAAATCAATGTCTTCTGAATATCTTGCTGCCGGAGATAAGAACAATTTATGCAATGCGGTCCCTCCACGAAATGCTAAACGTTCTTTGATAAATTCATCACTGAATAAAGCAATCAAAGCCCGGTGTATAATTAAATCCTGTTCTACCTGATAGTTTTCCCTCCAGGGAGCATACTTTCGCCAAGCGGTAATGTACGACTGTGGTATCATATATCTGCTTCTATTTCTACATTAGGCACAATTTTCCATTTGTTGCCGGTTATCATATTTTCAGGTTTCTTTTTTTGAGTACGCAATAAAATTGGATAAAACTCAATTTGTTCAAGGTAATCGTATAGGGCATCGCTTATTTTATTCTCTTCTAAAACATGCTCTAATAAATACCCTAAACGCTGAACTGTTGATGTTTCATTATATTGTATTGCTGCTTCTACCAATTTATCAGCCTGTATCACTTCTTTTAATTCTTCTATAACAGTAGCCACCCGATTCAATCCACCCGCTTCATTATAATAGCTGACCAAATCCAAAGCCGTTAGCTCAGGTGACGAAACATTGATATATCCGGTATCTACCTTTTTCTTTATTATATCCTTTTTATTCCAGAATTTTTTGATGTAAAAATGAATATTCACTTTATCGTTTTTAATCGGTCTCAAAGCAATACCCTCTGTAATTATCGAATAGCTTTGAGGTTGTTGATGAGCTGCCCCATGATAAGCTGCTGCATTCAATAATCCAACATAATAATCCCGATTTAAAAACTTCATCAAATCATTTACATACAAATTGGTTGGAATAATACCTTTGACTCTGTATTCAGGTGGAACAATGACATAAAATTCTCTGCGAACCATTACTACCGATTTTTGATCTTTGAGCCGTTGTAATGTTTTCTTCAGAGCATTTTCAGATACTCCCAATTGATGATGCAAACCTTTGGTAGTAAAGCTATACTTACCGTTTGCTCTTTGTTCATCAATAAAGGAATCTAAATATTTGTATTGCTTTGCCATTGTTTTAGTAATTATTTGCGATATGGGTTTGATTGCAACCCGTTTTGCAATAACAAACTTACGTTTTTGTATTATCATAACCAAGCTTTTAGTTAGTTATTTTAACTATCGGCATTAACGATTGTAAATACAATTCGTATTAAAATAGAAGCATCTGTAATTTAGGGTGCTTTTGTCTTTTTTGGTGACCCGGCCGGGATTCGAACCCGGGAACCTCCCGATAAATCGGGATGCTCTGCCGCTGAGCTACTGAGGTTTTCAGATAAAAACATAATAAAAAAAGCACCTTTTCGGTGCTTCTGAAATTTTTGGTGACCCAGCTGGGAT
>CAZXTX010000340.1:0-3301 GCA_964643695.1 uncultured Mariniphaga sp.
TTGGGACACATTATGAAAAACAACAGGCCATCTTTAAACGATTACTTTCGACTTGAAAAAAACGTTACCTTTGAAGAAAGGAATAACTTTAGATATGAAAACAAAGGAAATAATAAAAACAATTAGAGAAAGTGAAACAAGGGAAAAGATGGCAAAAGCGGCTGAATCTCTTTTTGAAGACTACAAGAATGATAAAGAATTAATTGCTTTTACTCAGATTGACTTTGAAGGATTTTATGAAACAAAGTGAAATTTGATTAATCAATCTTGCCCCAACAATTGGAGCAGAAATTAAGAAAACAAGACCTGTAATTGTTGTCAATGATAATTCCCTCGGAAAACTTCCACTAAAGATTATTGTATCTCTGACAGATTGAAAAGAAAGATATGAAATAGCAAGCATTTTGGATGGTTTATGTCGGAAAACACAACGGTAAGGAAATTGATTTTGTAGTGCAAAAACTAAATAATGAGCGGGAGTATTATCAGGTTGCCTTTACCGTTAATGACGAAAAAACGTTTAATCAGGAGATTTCGTCATTTAGGAATATCAAAGAAAACTATTCCAAATATCTTTTAACACTCGATTTTGATAATGCGAACATTGATGGTATTCAAAAATTGAATATTATTGATTGGTTACTACAGTGAAAAAAAACATAAAAGTATGAATATTGTCAGTGCATAAAAGTGTAGCAGCAATATGGGTTTCAATGGTAAATTAAGCATCCTGTCCGGCTTAAACTTCGGTGCAGCTGGACATGAAATCAGCCTGCAATCTTTTTGTTGCTATATTCAGCCGTCGGGCACAAATTTAAAAGGACACCCTGCCAATGAAAAGTATAAAAAGAGAGGATATTAACATTATTTTTAGACACAGCAACCTGACTGAAGAAATAGTTGCAAAAGCTTTGAAAGAAAATGTTTACAACGACAAAGAGGCATGGCAAAAATTCCTGCGACTGTTTTTCATTAGTCTTGGCATTGGTTTTACGGTGTCGGGTATCATTTTCTTTTTTGCCTATAATTGGGCAGGCCTGCACAAGTTTGCCAAAATCGGACTGACAGAAGGAGTGCTGATTACAGCAACAATTTTAACGCTTCTTCCTAAAATTAACGACAATATTAAAAATGTTATCCTAACAGGGACATCGGTTTTGGTGGGTGTTCTGTTTGCGGTATTTGGACAGATTTACCAAACAGGAGCTAATGCTTACGACTTCTTTTTAATGTGGACTGTTTTTGTAACACTCTGGGTTTTGGTGTCAAACTTTGCTCCTTTGTGGTTGCTGTATCTTGTTTTAATCAACACGACATTTATTTTGTATTCACAACAGGTTGCAAAAGATTGGCCGGAGGTTTTTATTTATACTTTACTTTTTGTTATCAATTTAGCTGTACTGATTTCAGCCACTATTTTTGTCAGGAAAAAAACACCCGGTTGGCTTTTGAATATAGTTGCATTAGCCTCTGCAAGCTGTGCAACCATCGGTATTGTTATCGGAATTCTTGGCAAATATCAGGCGGCTTTCCCTATATTGATTTTAATTACAACTCTAATATTTGTATTGGGTATCTGGTATGGATTAAAAACAAAAAATGGTTTTTATCTTTCTGTCATACCTTTCAGTCTTATCATTATCGTATCGGCTTTGCTCCTCAAAATATCAGGCGGAAAAATGATGTTCTTGTTTGTCAGTTTGTTTATCATAGCCGGCGTTTCTTTAACTATTAAATATCTGATTTACATTCAAAAGAAATGGACAAATGAAAAATAAAGACGACATTAAAGCATTATTGGATTATTTTCAAAACCAGGAAGATAAGTCTGTGAAATTCGATGAGGATGCCATTTTTTCAGCGTATCAGAAAGACAATTTCAACCGGACACTGACAATAAAAATTCTATCCGTTTTCGGGGGAATATTGGCAAGTTTTGCGTTTTTAAGTTTCCTTTTTGTTGCCGGTTTATACAAATCTGAGGTGATGTTGTTTGCATTTGGAGTAATTTGCATCGCAGGTTCGGTTTGGATAAATACGAGATATGACAAAATTATTATTGATACAGTAAGTGTATCTTCTTTTATTATTGGATTTATCTTGATTGGTTTTGCTTGTATTCAGCAAGATATATACGAAAATATTATAAGCATAATTTTTATTATTATTGCTTTGGGTTCATTAAGTATTGTCCGGAATTATATACTTTCTTTTATTTCCGTTATGATAATTAACGGAAGTGTTTTAACGCTCATTATATCGTACCACGTCTATGACCTTATTCATATTTACGTTTCCGCACTTGCTTTGACCATAGTTTATATTTTCCTGAAAGAAGCTAAAATAATCACAACCAATAAAGCCTTGTCCAAACTTTATAACCCTGTCAAAACGGGGTTGATTTTTTCATTCTTTTCAGGATTATTCTTTCTTGGTAAAAAGGGAATTTTACCTGTATCGCCCGACTATATCTGGCTGTCTTCCATCGTTATAATTACTTTAATTGTTTACCTGATTTCCACGTTGTTTAGTGTGTTAAACATAACAGAAACACGGCATAAAATAAGTATTTACATTTTTACGGTTCTTCTGTTGTTGCCAACAGCGTTATCTCCTGCCATACCGGGTGCTATTCTTATTATACTGTTGGGTTTTATGGTAAACCACAGAACAGGATTTGTATTGGGAAATATCGCATTTATCTATTTTATTTTTCAATTCTATTACGACTTGGACTTTACGTTGCTTACCAAATCCATACTCTTGTTTTCAACAGGTGTTCTTTTTATTGCACTTTATTTATTCACCCATAAAAAATTGACAAAGAATGAAAAAGTTTAAATGGATTATCATACTTCTGAACCTTGTTCTTTTGTTAGTATATTTTACCCATTTGGTAGTGAAGAAAGAGGAGCTGTTAAAAGACGGACAATTGGTTTTGTTGGAACTTGCTCCTGCTGACCCCCGTTCTTTAATGCAAGGAGACTATATGGCCCTTCGCTATAAAATTTCGGAAAACATTGATTTCGGCAATATGCCAAAACGTGGATACTGTGTTGTTGTGCTTGACCAAAACGACAAGGCAGAAAGAGTCCGGTTTCAAAAAGATTTAATGCCATTGAATAAAGGCGAACATCTTATAAAATATACAGCATCGGACGAATGGAATATCAACATCGGGGCAGAATCTTTCTTTTTTCAGGAAAGACAGGCTGAAAAGTATGAAAAGGCAAAGTACGGAGCGGTAAAAATTGACAAAAGGGGGAATAGTTTATTAGTTGGGCTATATGACGAACAACTA
>CAZXTX010000341.1:0-3288 GCA_964643695.1 uncultured Mariniphaga sp.
CATCTTATTATAAAAATAATAAGCATACCGGAAAATTTAATATTTTGATTGTTTCTAAATTAGCATCAAAATATGTTTTTAATATTCAGCCCTTTGATAAATTATTAATTTTGGCTCTTTAATTATTTTTTAACGGATAATTTAAATTTCTAAAAATGTTAAAGAAATTTTTCTCATATCTTAAAAAAAAGATTCTCCTGATTTTACTTATCGGTTTTTCGCTGGGATTACTTTCAGCTGTTTTTTTCAATAAAACCGTAGAATATACTTCCACCAATGAATTTTGTGAAATATGTCATGTTCACCCGCATGTTTTTGATTCATGGAAACTTTCCACCCATTATGACAATCCCTCCGGATTCAGGGTTGGATGTGTTGAATGTCATTTACCTCCCAAGGGCCAGGGTTTTATGAAAGAGAAAGTAAAAACCGGTTTACGCGATGTTTATGGTTTTATTTTTAAAGACAGTGCCGATTTTAACTGGGAGCAAAAAGCCACTCTGGAATTTGCCCAGCATCATGTTTACAAGGCATCGTGCCTTCACTGCCACGAAAATCTGTTTCCGCTTACACTTACCAAGGAGGGACAGGAAGCGCATCTTTACTACAGTCAGAATGAAGACAAGCTCCGCTGCATCAACTGCCACCTGAATGTGGGACACTACGATCCCAATGCCATGCATGCGGCCAATGTTGATTTTGGACTTGGTGCCGGCGAAAATCTGGAAATTTTTACAGAAACTGCAGTGGTTACTACACACAATGACTTTACCGAAACCATACCAAATACCACTGTTTCATTTAATATGAAGGCGATACCGGGCGGTTTATTTAAAATTGGCAGTCCGGAAAGTGAGCAGCTTCGCGACAGTGATGAAGGCCCTCAAAAAGAGATTCACATCAGTCCGTTCTTTATGGCTGAAATTGAAGTAACCTGGAATGAATACCTTGCCTTTTACGAGGCAACCGCAGCCGAAGGGCGATCAACCGATACCGAGGGCGGACGCACAATGGAAGATGTGGATGCCATATCGGGGCCGACACCTCCTTACGGACAGCCCGATCAAAACTGGGGAATGGGAACCCGTCCGGCAATTACAATGTCTTACCATGCAGCCGAAACCTACTGTAAATGGCTTACACAGGTTACCGGCAAAACCTACCGGCTGCCAACCGAGGCAGAATGGGAATATGCTGCACGCGGCGGTACCGAAACCCCATACTTTTTTGAAGGTGAACCCAAAGATTTTGAAAGCAAGGGATTTTTTGGAAAATTATTCGGAAAAGGCAGTGACAATATTAACCAGTACATAATTTATGAAGGCAACAGCGCGGGAAAAACATCCACCCCCGATGCAGTGGAAGCAAATCCCTACGGCCTTAAAAATATGCTGGGTAATGTAATGGAATATTGTTCCGACTGGTATAATGATGATACATTTAAACAACTGCAGGATGGGACAAAAGATCCCAAAGGTCCCGAAACAGGCGAAGAACACGTGGTTAAAGGCGGCTCATTCAGAAGTCCTGCACGTGAGGTAAGAAGTGCATGGCGCGACTATACAAGAACCAGTGACTGGCTGGTTACAGACCCGCAAATGCCCAAGAGTATATGGTGGCTTTCCGACTGTAACCACATTGGTTTCAGAGTTATTTGTGAATTTGATGAAAAAACCGGAAATATTAATTAATTTAGCATGCTAAATTCAACTAAAATCATTTAATATGAGTAGCAATAATTTTTCAAGACGTAAATTTTTAACCGGTGCAGCCGCAGTTGGCGCAGCTGGTGCAATGGGAGTCGGCACTCTGGCCTCTTGTGCCGGAAACAGCGGAGGTGCTGCCTCAGGATCCGCAGCAATTTTCGATTTTAAGAAAAGAGAATACAATACCCCGCCAATGCTTCTGACAGCACCCGACGGGCCTGTTTTAAAGGCCGGTGTTATCGGATGCGGAGGCCGTGGTTCAGGAGCCACAATGGACTTTCTGAATTCAGGGCCAAACCTGACAATTGCCGCAATAGGTGATGTTTTTCAGGACAGGGTTGACAGCCTTCAGAAAAAACTGAAAGAGGAAAAGGGAATTGAACTGCCCAACGACAAATGCTTTGTAGGTTTTGATGCTTACGAAAAAGTAATTGATGCAGGAGTTGATGTGGTTATTATGGCTACACCGCCAAAATTCAGACCCGACCATTTTGAAGCTGCCGTAAAAGCAAGAAAACACGTTTTTATGGAAAAACCGCTTGCAGTTGATTCTGCAGGAATCCGCCAGATAATTGCAGCATCAAAAATGGCTGATTCGCAGGGACTTAAAGTAGTTACAGGAACCCAGCGCAGGCATCAGCACAATTATGTAAATCTTTGGAATGAAGTAAACAACAACGGCATCGGACAAATCGTATCTGCCAATGTTTACTGGAACCAGAGCAAGTTGTGGCACCGCGACAACCAGCCCGGATGGAGCGAAATGGAGTGGATGATCCGCGACTGGGTTAACTGGTGCTGGCTGTCGGGAGATCATATTGTAGAGCAGCATGTTCACAACATTGACGTGGCTCTCTGGTTTATGGGCGGACATCCGGTAAAAGCTGTAGGGTTTGGCTCACGCCAGCGCAGGGTAACAGGCGACCAGTATGATAATTTCAGCGTTGATTTTGTTTACGAGGACGGAAGACAGATTCACAGCATGAGCCGTCAGATTAACGGCTGCGCAAATGCCGTTCACGAGGTAATTCACGGAACAAAAGCCATGGCAACCACCGCAGGCGGCAAAAACCGTATTGTGGATGCTCAGGGCAACGTTCTGTTTGAAGCTGAAGGTTCTGAAACAAGTCCGTATGTTCAGGAACACATTAACCTGGTTACATGTATCCGCCAGAATATTCCGTTTAACGAAGCAGAACAAACCGCAACTTCCAACCTTGTGGCAATTATGGGAAGAGCTTCAGCTTATACAGGAAAAGAGGTAACATACGATGAGATGATGAACTCCGATATGAAATTAGGCCCGACAACTTACATTATGGGCAATGTCGGTTTCATTGCTAAAGCAACCATACCCGTTCCGGGAAGTGTTGAAAAATAAATTATCACTCATTAACCGAGTTTAATTTTTTGATTTTAAATTAACCTATTTATAAATCAATCAGTTAGGTAAAAGCCATTCGTTAAACCCGAATGGCTTTTTTGTTTACACATTAATATTTAATTAAAGCGAAGTATATTTTTTAACCTTTGAAAATCAGGACAAAACACAAAAGATATTATGTACAGGCTGTTAAAATTG
>CAZXTX010000342.1:0-1849 GCA_964643695.1 uncultured Mariniphaga sp.
TTCATATTTAAACGGTTTTTGCTAAAAATACGAAATAGTTTTAAAATTGATTGTTTGCCGGATTTTTATATTTGTTGAAAGCAAAATGAAATAGCGTAGTGATTTATGTTATCGCTTCAGGATTGGAGATATTAATAAAATTACAATAAACGGAAACAATAAAACAGCTTATTTTATCCTCACCTGAACATCTTTAAACATAAATAAATTGTCACTCAGTCTTATCTCTTTTCCACTTGCTGTGGTAACATTTTTAAGAATCACCTCATTTGTTTTTATGAAAGGGTATTCTTCCACATATGAATCACTGTTATACTCTGAATTAAAATTTGAAAATATTGCAGGCCCCCTGTAATTGTCCAGATGTTTTGAATCATCTATATAAAGATTTTCAAATGTAATTTTTTCAGGCATATAACATGTGTAGCCAAAATTATGCTGTCCTGAATTTGACCCCGAAATAAGGCTTGAGGTAACAGCTCTGCCGTTTGCCGGAACAAATTTGCAGTCCCGGACAATAAATTCTCCTTCCCATGTACTTCCATAATCAGGACGAAGGTTTATGATGCTTCTGCCATAGAGAGTTGAGTTTTCGATGGTAAAAGTTCCTGATCCAATAGCATTTACTCCCTGATGACCTAATGATGAATTTCGGATTGTTGCATTACAAACTCCCATATGCGCATCAAATCTTGAGAAAATACAGTTGTCGAGCAACAGGTTTTTACAATAGTTTGATCCCATTATGCCCCAGTATTTATCATCATTTATGTCGGTTGTTTGTGTACAATTTATAAAGGATATATTTAAAGCTCTGTTAATATTTATGTCATAGGTTCCCATAGAAACCTCAACTCCTGCCGAGCCAATCGTTCTGTATGTTTTATGACCGGTAAACGTGCAGTTTTTTACTGTTACATATGAACAGTCACTTATACTGATAAACCCGCTGTATGGCGAGCCGTTACTGCCTTCTCCTGTCACATGATGCACAATTCCGTCAACAACAACATTTGAGCGTTTGATATTTATTCCACGGTTATAATATGTGTATTTTGACTCATCCTGATTTGCAATTGTTGTAAACACACCACCTTTTATTGTAAGAATGGCTTCATCTACCGGAATTGCATTTATTTCTGTTATTTGGTTAAAATCCCAGATAACCGGTGAGTCCATATCAATATTTCCTTCCTTGTCAACAATAAAAATATCAGTTTGAGATGAGCCATTATTCTGATTTGCACCATAACGTATATATCGTTTCACGTTGGAATCGGTTACTGAAATCAGACAGGGGCCCGGTAAAATCATATCAATTTTCTTCTGATTTTTTTGAAGAGAACCTAAAATCCCGGGATTAAACGGTTTTTGTACAGAACTGACCAAAAACACGGGTACAGATCTGTTTTTAATATCAGTGTCGTCAATAGTAAAGGAGGCATTACCAAAATCAGTGTCAGTCTGAATAACCGCAGTACGCACATTTCCACCTATATAGTAGGATGCATTATTATCAGCCTTAACTGAGAGCTCATATTTGTTTGCAAACATATGGGTACCTGCAATAGCATTAATATCATCATCTTTTCCGTTGCCGGCAGCCCCAAAGTCACTGTAATAAACAAATCCCTTATTTTTAAATTCCTGAATATCTTCTTCAGACACATTTAAAATCAAATCACCATTTTCACTTACAAATACTCTGGACTTTTTTTCAGGATTTACAGGAATATTATCTTCTGGATTATTTTTGGTTTCACATTGAACAAAACCTATAATACAGAAAAAAAACAGAAACAGAAAGAATTTATATTTCATCTGAGTTTTTCTTTCAAAACTAACAGAA
>CAZXTX010000342.1:1949-3283 GCA_964643695.1 uncultured Mariniphaga sp.
TTTCAATTAAATATTTTCTGTCTTTTTCTGACGCTTCCCCTTCTGCAATCAACACAAGCTGCTCACTTAGCGACTGATGCGGAAGTGATGAAACAACAAACGGCAAATCAATAAACGGCTCCAGCTTTTTTTCAATCAGCTCGGGCGAAAACTTAATTCCCCCCGAAATAATAATATTATCGCTCCTGCCAAGTATTTTGAATGCTTTTTCATCTTTGAGCTCTGCAAGGTCGGTCGTTTGCAGCGGCTGTTCCTTTAAACCCGGCATAAAAATCTGAAGAGTCTCGTTTTCAGAAAGACTTACACTTATTCCGTTCAGACATTTATAATAACCACCCGTACCGGAGCCATTAATTTTTCGTAGTGCAATGTGGGTGGCGGTTTCGGTCATTGCGTATCCGGAATAACAGTTTGTTTCAACTTTTTTCAAACGTTCTTCAAGCGAAAAAGGTATAGATGAACCTCCAAGCAACAGAATTTCAATACTGTTTATAAGCTCTCCGGTTGCTGTTTCTTTATTCAGAACTTTAACAACCTGATTCGGAACCATTGCTGCAAACCGGAACTTTTCATTTTCAAGAAAAGAAAAATTTGATGATGGTTCAGCCATATATAAATCCAATTTCCCGATTAATGCACGTACAACCATAAGTTTACCTGCTATATATTTCAACGGCAGACAATGCAATATCCGATCGCCCTCCTTTAACTGAAAATAAGTGATGGTACGCAGTGCACTTGCAGCCACAAACTCCTTTTCCAGCCTGATGATCTTCGGGGTGCCGGTACTCCCAGAGGTCTGAACTTCAATATAGCTTTTTGAAGAATACCACTCTTCCAGAAACTCACGTAATTCCAAAATATCAGGCAGCCGGTTAACTGAAACCCGGTTTCCGTTTAACAGAATATTTTCAGGAAAAGGATTCATATATAAAAAAAGTTTTCGGGATAACTAAAAACCTTTTCGGAATTCATCCAAAGCTCTTCACCTCTTATTTCAAGCGGCGAATCAATGTTATTTGTGTATAATCCACCGGTACCAAGTCCCTGATACCCTTTTGCCTTTTTGTGGTAAGTCCACTGTGCAATGGCATTCAGACCAATGTTAGATTCAAGGTAAGAGGTAACCCACCAGCCGGCAGAATGTTGTCCGGCAAGCTCAATCCACTCGCTGCAACCTGAAAAACCACCATGCAGACTTGGTTTTAAAATCAGAAATTGAGGTTTTATGGTTTCAAGCAACTCCCTTTTTTCCTGAATTGAATTTATACCGATAAGTTCTTCATCAAGTGCAACAGGAATCGGCGATTCTCTGCAAATTTCAGCCATCTCCT
>CAZXTX010000343.1:0-3270 GCA_964643695.1 uncultured Mariniphaga sp.
TGAAAATAAGATGCCCCGGCAATTTTAACAATATCATTCCTGTTAAAATCACCAGAATAGAATGCATCATGCAGCATTTTCAGCAAAGCAGCATCGGCAAACGTACCGCTAATCAGGTATTTTTCTTTCAAGAAAGTTTTCAAAGCCCCGACATTACCCGACTCTATCATTTTTCTGACCGCACTCCCCTCAATTGTACGAACTTCAAAACTCAGCCTGTTTTCATATGTTTTTTCAAAAAACAGGATAAATGCCGGATGATTCATATACTGTAAACCAATTGTCTGAAAAAAACCTGAAACCTTTTTTAGCTCCAACCGGAATGCATCGGCTTCAACTACAGCTAATTTCAACTTCTTATGCTGTTCAAAAACCGGATTCTTAATTCCCGAAAAGTGTTCTGCAAGAGCAATTTGAATTGTATCAAAAACCTCTCTGGAATTATTAAAATAGAGTGAATTAAAATATTTGTCGGTAAGTCCGTTTAACCGTGCATCAAATTCAGAAATATTATCATTTAAAGCTGTTCCGCTTTTGGTTGAAAACCAGAATTCCACAGGCCGGAAATAAGGATTCTTACTGTCAGCAAACGATTTTTCACGAACCGGCGGCATTAATATTTCAATATTTTGACCAGATTCAATAAACAGCAATCCTCGGTAAACTCCAAACTCGACAAATGCAAAAATAGTTTCCTCAACATTTAGTTCTGCCGAAAAATCTCCTTCAGAATTGAAATTTAAGGTAAACAGGTGATTTTTTTCCTGAGTAACCGGATCGGTATATGTATAAAAAGAGATGCTTTTCCCCGCATATTCCTGTGCTTTTCCGCTAATCGTCTGTGCAAACAGAGACCCGGAACAAAACAGAATGAAAAGTAATATTAAAATATGCCCCGTAAGCAGGCTGTTATCTGTTATTTTCAATTTTAAACTCCTCCATGTCGAGCCCTTTGGGTAGAAACATGCTTGCATCGCCACCATGAAAAACAATATCACGAATAATTGTGGCATTAACAGGCGTGTGTTCGGGCAAGGTAAGCAGAAAAACAGTTTCAATTTCCGGATGCATTTTCTTATTCATTTGCGCAATCGCCCTTTCATATTCAAAGTCGGATGATGTGCGCAATCCCCTTAAAATATAACCGGCTCCCACCTCTTTGCAAAAATCGACTGTAAGACCTTCATGAACACGAACTTCCACCCTTGGCTCATCTTTAAAAACCTGTTTAATCCATTTCAGCCTTTTTTCAGGTGAATAAAACGACTTTTTATTAACATTGTTGCCAATCATTATAACTATTTTATCAAACATCGGCATCGCCCTCCTCACAATAGATTCATGGCCGACAGTAAACGGATCAAACGAACCCGGGAAAATGGCTGTTTTCATTATACTGAATATTATTTATTAGCAATAAAAATACGAAGCTAAAGTAATATTTTTTAACTACGGCAAAAAAGGCCATTTTAAATTTAATTCGGGAAATTTAAAATTAACTTCCCTTTAAACCGGTTTTCACATTAAAACTATTTTTTGAACCCTGTTTTCAGCTTAAATCACTTAATTTGTAACAATTTATTTTAATGAAGTGAATGAAGTTTTAAGAAAAAGTTTATGGGGCCTGGCTTTCCTGCTGATAATAATGGCATGGATATCTGGCCTGTTTATCGGCCTCACCGGCGATTCAGGTTTATATGGTGCCATAAGCAGGCAAATGGTCGATTCAGGCAACTGGTTCGATCTCAGAATAAACGGGGCACCGTATGATCAAAAACCACATCTTTTCTTTTGGCTGGCCGGTATTGGTATTAAGCTTTTCGGAAATGTAAACTGGGCATTTAAGCTGTTCCCTTTTTTATTTGGCCTGAGCACCGTCTATTTTATATACCGATTAGGAAAATTACTGTATGACGAACTTGCCGGTAAACTTGCCGCTTTGATTACCGGAACTTCACAGATCTTTTTCCTTTACTTTCTGGATTTGCATACCGACACCGTATTGCAGGCAGCTGTTGCACTTGCAGTATGGCAGCTGGCAGAATATCTTTACCATAAAAAACCGCTGAATTTTATTCTCGGATTTGCGGGCACCGGCCTTGCGATGCTTTCAAAAGGCCCTATAGGTGCAGTTATACCTTTCTTTTTTGTACTTTTTTATCTGCTGCTGAACAAAGATTTCAAACAGCTTTTTCATCCAAAGTGGCTTTTGGGAATATTACTGATATTCATCATTATTTCACCCGCACTCTTTCATTTGTGGAAACATTTTGGAACCGACGGAGTGAAGTTTTACTTCATCGACAACAATTTTGGGCGTATTTCCGGAAAAGTTGCAGGTTCCAGTACAGATCCGTTTTTTTACATTTACAATATTTTGTGGGCATATTTACCCTGGACTTTCATTGTTTTTTATGCACTTACAGGTGAAATAAAAAGCTGGTTTTATGGCAAAAAACCTGTAAAGGCATCTATCGCACTTTTTTCCGGTATTTTAATTTTATTTGTGGTTTACAGTATGGCCCGCGGCAAAGCACCTAACTATATATTGCTGTTTATTCCCCTGCTTGCAGTGGTGGCTTCAGGCAGAATGAAAAATTATCTGCAATGGTACAATCTTTATACAATCCGGCTTATTTATGCCCAAATTATTATGATTGTACTGTTAGGGATAACACTGATGTTTGTGGGAATGAAAGTAATGGAGAAAGAGTTCTGGAGGCCGGCAATGTACCTTACGGGCGGAATAATTTTAATTTACATCTATTGCAAAAACGATTATATCAAATGGAACCGGCTGCTCTTTTCAACTGTGGTAATTGCAGCAGTTTTCAATCTGTATCTCAACATCAGGGTCATTCCCCATCTCTATTCATATCAGGGATATCAGCATGCCATTGATGTTTTTGAAGCTTATGACTCCGATGAAAAGCAGCTTTACTGTTTTGACCTTGAAGAATACGGTATATTTTTTAATGCAAAGCAGCCTGTTATAAATATTGATTCGTGGGAACAGTTGTATGAAGTAATTGAAAAGCCGGGTTCATGGATTTATACCGGTAAAAACAAGCATCTGGAAATTCTGAATATTAACTATAAAATAAGAACCGTAACCCATATAAATCAAAGAGGTATGAACAAAATTACCCCCGAGTTTTTAAGCCGGAAAACCAGATATTTGTCACTAAAACCCAATTATCTTATAAAAACAGAAGACGTAAAGTAACTCCGGGTAGCATGCTATCCATTTGGATTGACTGTGAGATTGAT
>CAZXTX010000344.1:0-3261 GCA_964643695.1 uncultured Mariniphaga sp.
CCTGCCATTGAAATAACCGGAACAATAGAGCCTGTCAGCCGGATTAATCCTGAACCGGGACTGTTTTTGTTTGATTTGGGTCAGAATATTGCCGGCTGGTGGCGAATTGAAGTAGAGGGCTCACCCGGACAGGTTATCCGGATTCGTGGGTCGGAAACCCTGAATGATTCTCTGTTTTCCAAACAACTTGAGGCAGGTGACAGAATGAGCACCAAGCACCGCTATCATTCACAGGTGTGGACTGATTATACATTAAAAGGCAGCGGCAAAGAGATATATGAACCGCGTTTTTTCTATTCGGGTTTCAGGTATATTGAAGTTGCAGTAAGTGACGGGCAAAATCCTGAGCACCTGAAGGTTGAAGGCAGAGTGGTTCGTTCGGCCAACAAACGTAATTCTGATTTTGAATCTTCCGATTCATTGCTGAACCGGATATACCGGGCGGGTGTGTGGTCGCAAATGGGTAATATGCAAAGTTACCCCACCGATTGCCCGCATCGTGAAAAAGGTGCATACAATGGCGATGGTCAGGTAATTGCCGAAACTTCGATGCACGATTTTGAAATGGCTCCATTTTACACCAAATGGCTGAATGATATGCGCGACTCGCAGCAGGAAAACGGTCGTATTCCCAACACATCCCCGGTTTTGGTTGGCGGAATGGGCGGTGGTGTTGCATGGGGGAGTGCCTATATTTTGATTCCGTGGTGGATGAACCATTATTACGGCGATACCCGGATTTTGAGTGAACATTATCCGAACATGAAAAGATATTTGCAGTATCTGAAAGAGCTGGGAACAAAAGATGCAGACCCCTCGGAACCATACATCATCGATTATTTTGACGGCTACTGGTATTCGCTGGGCGAGTGGTGTGCTCCCGGACAGTCAGACTGCCCGAATCATCCGGTTGTAAACACTTTTTACTATTACTACAATAATCTGGTAATGTCCGAAATTGCAGAATTACTTGGTTATAATGACGACAGCCGGTATTATAAATCTTTGTCGGATACCGTAAAACAGCATTTCAACCGAAAGTTTTTTAATCCTGAAACCGGACTTTACGGTATGGATGAAACTTATCAGACATATCAGCTGCTGGCTCTTACAGGTAATCTGGTTCCAGACGGTTATGCAGAAAAAGTTTTTCAAACCATTGTGGATGACATAAAAGCAAGAGACAATCATCTGAATACCGGTATAATCGGCACAAAATATTTGTGGCCTGTTCTGGTTGGAGGAGGTGAAAATGAACTGGCTTATAAAATTGCAACTCAAACTACTTATCCAAGTTTTGGTTATTGGATTGAAAATGGTTCCACCACTTTACTGGAAACTTGGGAGGGAATAAATTCACATAATCATCAGATGTTTGGCTCTGTTACAGAATACTTTTTTAAATTTCTGGCAGGTATTCAGTCGCCAATGGAAGGAAACACCGGCAAAGCATATAAACATATTCATTTTGAACCTCATATCCCGCAAAAGCTTCAGTCTGCCGGAGGGTCGGTTGAAACCGTTTCGGGCAGAGCTGTTTCACGCTGGAAAAAAGAAAACGGGATACTCAAATATGAGGTTGAGGTTCCGGCAAACACCACTGCAACAGTTGCTTTACCACTTTCAGGAGAGAATATGGAAGTTAATGAAGGCGGTGTTAAAATTTGGGGAGACAACAGTTTTAAGACGGGAGTAAAAGGAATTCACAATGCTGACGTTATGGATGGAAAACTAATTGTTGAAACCGGTTCGGGAAATTATAATTTTGAAATTTATTCACAGTAAAACATGGGATATTCAGGATGATTTAAATTTTTGGTGTAAATTCAGAAAAAAATAATTAAAATGCTGAGATTAAATGCTTTGATACTGATACTTTTTCTAATAAAACTTTCCTTTGGTTCAGTTTATCAACCAAACTCTGAATCTGAAAAAATTACCGGCAGTAATACAAAACCAAACATCATTTTTCTTCTCACCGACGACCAGCGGTGGGATGCGCTGGGTGCTGCCGGAAACACTATAATTCAGACTCCGCATTTAGACAGGCTGGCAGGTGAAGGAATTTTGTTCAGAAATGCATATGTAACCACTTCAATCTGCTGTGTGAGCCGTGCCAGCATTCTTACCGGTCAATATGAAGCTTTTCATAAAATTCATGATTTTTCAACTGACTTTACTCCCGAAGCTCTTTCACAAACTTTTCCGGTGATATTAAAAAATAACGGTTATCTGATTGGTTCTGTCGGAAAATACGGTATCGGAAAAAATCCGCCCGAATCTTTATATGATTTTTGGATTAATACAGAGCTTGTCAGCGGCGGCCAGCCTGACTATATTATAACAGGAAGCAACGGCAAACCGATACATGATACCGATACAATCAACAGTGCCATTCAGGTTTTTCTTGATAAATTCGGCAACAGCGAAAAACCGTTTTGCCTTACCGTAAGTTTTAAGGCTCCGCACGAACAGGACGGCTATCCGCCAAAATACATTATTCAGGAGAGATACAGCGATTATTATAAAGACGTAACTATTCCTGAACCGGTAACTGCCAATCCCAAATACTGGAATCAGTTTCCTGACTTTTTCAGAACCGAAACAAATTTTGCAAGGTCGAGATGGCGTGGTTTGTTTGGCACACCGGAATTGTTTCAGGAAAATGTAAAAAACTATTACAGGCTTATAACAGGTGTGGACGATGTTGTGGGTAATATTTCGGAAAAGTTGAAAAAGCTTGGAATTGAAAACAATACGGTTATAGTTTTTATGGGCGACAACGGAATGTTTCTGGGTGAACACGGTATTGAGGGCAAATGGTACGGATATGAGGAATCGATAAGAGTGCCCCTGCTTGTTTACTATCCAAATTTGCCTGATAAAATAAAACAGTACCGGGCTCATCAGATGGTGCTGAATATTGACATTGCACCTACAATTTTGGGGTTGGCGGGAATAAAAGCACCGCATGGAATGCAGGGAATTGATTTGATAAGTCTGTTAAAAAAAGAGATACCGGAAAGGGAAGATTTTTTTTATCAGCATTACTTTCTGGGAAGTCCCCGTATTCCGCAGGTTGAGGGTGTGGTTGCAAAAGATATTAAGTATATGAATTATATTGAGCACAATTATGAGGAATTGTTTGACACCAGATATGATCCCCATGAAACCACAAATCTGGTTAATGATTCAAAATACGAAATGAAACTTCAGGTTATGCGCCGGAGATATGAAGAATTGAAAAGTATTTACGGGGTA
>CAZXTX010000345.1:0-3259 GCA_964643695.1 uncultured Mariniphaga sp.
TTTATTTTGTAAATTTGACATTTACAGTAGTCAAATCAATATTTTAAAAATTAAGATTGCAACAAATTTAAAGAAATGGAAAGTATAATTATATATCCTAAAAACGAAAAACAGAAATCATTACTCAGAACTTTATTTGAAGAAATGAAAATTCATTATAAAATGAGTAGTTCAGAAAATGATTCTCTGTTGACTGAAGATGAGTTCCTTGCAAAAATTGACAGATCAATGGAACAGGCTCAAAAAGGAAAAACAAAAAAGCTTTCTGCTGATAGACAAAAGGATTTTTTAAGTCAGTAAATTCAAATGAATCAAATAAACATTCAATATCATAAAACAAAAATAGGGGAGTTTATTATCGGCTCTTACGAAAGTAAACTGTGTCTTATGGATTTTCGTTACCGCAGGATGCGGGAAGCAGTTGACAACAGAATTAAAAAAGGGCTGAATGCCGTGTATGCCGAGCAGAGTGATGAAATAACCGAACTAACAAAAAAACAGCTTAATGAGTATTTAAACGGCCAGAGAATCGCTTTTGACATTCCTTTGCTGATGGTTGGTTCCGATTTTCAAAAAAGTGTATGGAAAGCACTGATGAAAATTCCTTATGGCAAAACAGCTTCATATCTTGATCTGGCCAAATCCATAAATAACGTAAAGGCAATAAGGGCGGTGGCCGGTGCCAATGGTGCAAATGCGATGTCAATAATTATCCCCTGCCACCGTATTATCGGCAATAACGGCGAACTTATCGGTTATGCCGGCGGTTTACCCGCAAAAAAGCAGTTGTTGAATCTGGAGCAGGGTACAAAAAGCCTGTTTGATGATTTATGGTAATTTCTTTGATACCGTCTGGTTGACACGAAAAAACACTTTAATTTTTCTAAATATTTGTTTGATCTCATTCTGAACTTTTTGAAGTTTTATTAGTAACTGCTTCAGTTAATGTAAGTTCAATACATTTTAAAAAGATAGATTGTGAAAAATTCTTAAAAAGAAGAAATTATCATATTTTATTCTTAAATTACATATTGTTAATAAGTTTTGATATTAACATAAAGTAAAAAATGTAAAATTAATTGATTAAAAATTTAATTCTATGGCTAATTCAGTTGCAAAAGTTTACTGCAATGCAGTAAGAAAAAACCAGAAAGTATTGTATGGGGTATGGGAGCCCGGATTCCCTGTTCAGCTTGGTGATTTTGGTGTAATGAAAGGAAATATTTTTGTCCATATGGGTAATATTTCACAGTTTAAAGAGCTTAAAAATTTTAAAATCAAGTACAGAAAGGATGAAACCAAGGATGAAAAAACATTTATGTCTGACAGTGGAATAGAGCTGACTTTTAATCCTAAGGCAGGAGGTACAACACATGGTGTGAAAGCAAATGCATCGATTGAAATAAAGTTTTCAAAGGAAAATTCTGTTTTTTTCAATGGTGCCGAATGTACGTTTGAAATGATTGAAAATAAATATGAATTAGGGCAGAAAATTATTGAAATGTACAAAAATTCAAAGGGTAGCTGGAAACGTGAATTTGTGCTGGTTACTGACAGGGTAATAACCAGGCGGGCATTGATTTTAGTTTCTGCATCCAATAACTTTTCAGCAACTTTTTCTGCAGATGCCAAAATACCGAATATAAATCTTGCAAAGGCAGAATTAGGTTTACATTCCAGTAAGATAAGTTCTGGTGGTTATCATATTAATACTGAAGAAGGAATTGTTCCGTTAATCGGAATTTCAAAAATAAAATCTCAGTTTCTGATATGGGGTCAAAAATTTAATTCACTTACAAAATCATATACAACAGAAATGACCGAAGCCGTGTTTGAACAGGATGTTGATTGGGCAGATGTTAATGATGAAGAATTATATTTTACCCAATATACTGATGATCTGGATGAGTAATTTTATCTGTTTTTATTTAATTCTGATTTGATAGAAGGTTATTTATCAGTTTGTTGAAATAAGTTTTTTAAAATAATGTTTGAGTTTTTATGTTGCCTGAAAAAAATAAATAAATTTGTTTTTTGTTTGAACATAATATACTGTAATTTTTTTAGAATTGTATTTAGTAAGGAAGTACATAAAAACAATAACTTTTATACTGGGGCCTTTACTTTTCCTGGTAATTCAGAACATATCAATTGAAAGCTTGTCAGATCCGGGCAAAGCTGTTTTGGCAAGTACTGCATGGATTGCATTATGGTGGATGACCGAAACTGTGCCTCTGGTTGTAACTTCATTGCTGCCGGTTATAATTTTTCCGCTTTCGGGTGCACTTACAATCGAACAAACCACAAGCTCATACGGTAACCCCTTCATATTTCTCTTTTTGGGTGGTTTTATTATCGGGCTGGCAATTGAAAAATGGAAACTTCACAAGCGAATAGCATATCGAATTATTGAGATTGTCGGGGTTAATGAAAAGAAAGTTTTACTTGGGATAATGATTGCAACTGCTTTTCTGTCGATGTGGATTTCAAATACGGCAACCGCTATTATGATGCTGCCAATCGGAATGTCGGTTGTAAAACATTTTGAGTCGAAACAACCATTTTCGAAAAATATAATGTTGGGAATTGCCTATGCTGCATCAATAGGAGGTATGGCCACCCTCATCGGTACTCCGCCAAATATTATTTTGGCCGGTGTAGCCAAAGGTTCTCTCGGAATTGAAATCTCTTTTTTCAAATGGATGTTGTTCGGTATTCCGTTTGCAACAGTTCTTTTATTGATTGTCTGGTTTCTTTTAAGCCGTTATAAAACAGAGGGAAAAGAATTAACGTTTCATTTCCGGCACGAACCAATGGGAAAAATGTCAAAAGCTGAAAAAAGGGTGTTGCTTATAGTAGCTGTAACAGCCTTTTTTTGGATAACCCGTTCTTTTTTATGGAATCTGTGGATCCCTCAGCTTGATGATACCATAATTGCAATTACAGGGGCAGTTTTGATGTTGATTGTACCTTCGGGGAAAGGCAAAAAACCTGTTCTGGAATGGAAAAATACCAGAAAAGTACCATGGGGAGTTTTAATTCTGTTTGGAGCGGGTTTGGCAATTGCAAAAGGATTTTCATCAACCGATCTGACGCAATGGTTAGGTAATCAGTTTGTTTATTTGAATTTTTTACCGGCTGCTCTGCTTGTCATACTAATCTTTTTGAGTATCAACTTTCTTACTGAAATTTCATCAAACACAGCCACGGCAAGTATTTTACTGCCAATTCTGATTACGCTGGCTGCTTCTCTTAATCT
>CAZXTX010000346.1:0-3246 GCA_964643695.1 uncultured Mariniphaga sp.
TGATATTTCGATGTTTCCGGTAATTATTTGTTTTTCTAACTCTGATGCGGTTTTATATTTTTTCTTCATTTAAGATTTTCAAATGAATTCCGTTGTTTAATTGATGTTGATGGAAAAGGTAATTACCAGATTTTCATCCGAACCAATCAGCATGTTTTTCACTTTATAATAAATTCTCAGCTCATTTATTGCAGGCAGTTGTTCAGAATTACTGCTGATTTTCAGAATTGTTATGTGATGAGCCTTTAATGTGAGCTGTCCGGGAACATCAAAACCGGTTGCCGGCTGAACAAGTTCAAGTTCATAATCAATATCTGAAATGTTCTCAATTTCAACTCTTTTGGTTTCGCCCAATTTGAAATTTCCGGCTGGTTTTGATATTTTGAGTGAACTGAAGAAAAGGAGTTTTAAAATTTCTGCCTGTCCGGCTACCGTGTTGTCAAACCATGCGGCTGTTCTTTTGCTGAAGAGTGCTTCCCTGATACCGCCTTCGGTGCGGCTTTTTGCAAAAACAAGCGTTAGCGGCCTGTGGCTGTTTGTAACATCATAAGCCATAGAAGCTGGTTCATGAATATCGGTTCCTGCAAAAACAGTCAGTTTTTTTTCAATTGCCCAGTCAATAGCTTCCGGATAATATTCTTTGTAGTTGTAAACTTCAATTCCGTGGAGCATGTCGCTTTGCAAAAGCCTTGTGTGTTCTTCCCACCAAAGAGTGTTTTCCGGTTGCTGTACTTTCCATCCCGGATGATTCCAGATTATAAACGCCCCCTGATCACGTGCTTCTTTTATCGCATCAAAAACATTTTCGCGGTTTAGCAGGTTTGCGTTTCTGATAAACAGGGTATTTAAGTGGCCGGGTGGCATACTGCGGGTAATTTCAGCACCTTTTATCAGAATTATATTCCGGTTTGCAGCTATTGGCTCTGCAATTTCGTATGAGCGGTTAAAGTCTGCGTTAATATCTTTTGAATGTGGCCGGTATTCAATATGGTCGGTAATTGAAATTGCATCTAATCCTTCATGCCACGCTTCTTCTACACGAACAGTCGGCCATACCAGTCCATCAGAAAACACGGTATGGGTATGAAAATCACATTTCAGAGTGCGGTATCCCGGAATATCGGGTATATGAATAATTTTTCGTGACTGACCTGTTACCGAATTGATTGTGATTATAATTGAAAAGAGGAAATAAAGTATTCTTTCAAACATTTTTTAAAGGTAAAAGTAGTTAAATTTTTGTTTATAAATATCTCTGTTTTTTAATGAACAGACAAAATAGTAAATGTGCTAAATAAATTGAGATTAACTTTCTTTTTTGTTAAAAGAAGGATACCTTTTTAATTTTATTAAAAAGATTCTTGTTTCAGTTGTTAAATTTTTGAATCTTTGTTTTAATCATAGTATAAATGGAAAGATTTTTTTCAAATAATAAAAATCTGAGTATCGGAGTAGGTCAGAAAACGGTTGCCCAGAAAAGACAGGTTGTACGTGCATTCTATTTTTTCGGGCCAATGTCAAACGCCGAATTGTCGAAAACTTTGAAACTGAGTGTTCCCAAAATAAACAACCTGTTGCTCGATTTGATTGAAGACGGCCTGGTAAATGAGCTTGGCCGTGGTGAATCAAGGGGCGGAAGACGGCCAAATATTTACGGATTGGCCGAGGATAGATTTTATGTTGTGGGAATTTCGATAAATATAAACCGGACAATTATTTCAATTTTTAACAGTAACAACAAGGAAGTTGGTACACCGGTAATTATACCCGTAAAAATTGAGTCCGACTTTGAAATTTTTCAATCGGTAAGTGATGCTTTAACTGATATTCTGACAGAAAAGGGAATTGACAAAAGTTCTGTATTAGCGGTTGGAGTTGAATTGCCCGGACTTTTTAACGAAGAACACGGAATAAGCAAAACTTACTTTCCCGAAATAGAGAATTTGTCATCTGAATTAGAAAAGATTTTCCGGCTGCCTGTTTTCATAAGTCACGATTCAAAGCTGAGGGCTTTTACCGAACAGCATTTCGGGCTTGCCAAAAATAAAAAGAATGTATTGGTAGTTCAGGCCGATTTGGGGCTTGGGCTTGGTATTATAATCAACGGCGAACTTTATTTTGGCAAATCTGGTTATTCAGGCGAATTCGGCCATTTTCCCATAGTTGAAAACGGAATACTCTGCCGGTGCGGAAAACAGGGATGCCTTGAAACCATTGTATCGGCCAATGCAATTACTCGCATTGTGCGCGAAGGGATAGAGAACGGACAATCATCATTGATAAGGGAACTGGTATATAATCCGGAGCAAATTGATATTTCAACGGTAATTGAAGCCGCCAACCGCGGAGACCAGTTTGCAATTTCAATTTTTTCTGATGTTGGTTACTGGCTGGGTAAAGGAATTGTATATTTGTTACAGGTTTTTAACCCTGAGCTGATTATTGTGGGAGGCAGAATATCTGAGGCAAGTCAGTTTATTATTGCACCTGTTCAGCAGGCTATTTACACCTTTAGCAACAGGGACATCAGTGATGATACTGAGATAAAATTTTCGGCTCTCGGCCAAAAGGCAGGGCCGCTTGGTGCTGCGGCTTATGCAGTTGACAGAATATCTGTTTCAGATATAGGCTGATTGTAAAATATAAAAATTTAAAATATAGAAATATGGAACTAAATTTCACCAAAGTTGAACAGGCGTTTCTTAGCGAATCAAAATTACAGAAGATAACCACCCGTATGCCATATGTTGCAGTTGACAGTTTCCCGAAGCTCGGACTGCTTTCAGCATTGAGCTTTTTGGAATGGGCAGTTGAAAATCCAAACGGAGTTGTGAGCCTTCCCACCGGAAAAACCGCACAGTATTTCATTGAATTTACTGATATGCTCTTGAAAGAGTGGGATAATGAAAAAGGGAAAAAAATACGCGAAAAGTACGGACTGGCAAATGTGGCCAAACCGTCATTAAGCGGGTTGCAGCTTGTGCAGATGGGAGATTTCTATCCAATCAGTTCGGAACAGCACAACAGCCTGAACAATTTTATTTTAAAAAATTATATCGGCAGACTGGGATTTGACATAAATAAAGCACTGCTTATTAAATCTGAAGAAATTGAGCTTGCCGAAGGAAAACATTTCAGTCAGATTTTTCCGGATCTTAAAATTGATTTGACACTTCGCTACCGCGAAGCAAAAACCAAACAGGAACAGTTGCAAAAGGAGTCGGTATTTAAAATTGACCAGTGGTG